>NZ_CAJCKE010000020.1:0-91549 GCF_903970925.1 Serratia sp. ME47
TTTCTCGTTGGCCTGCTCCATCGTCATGCAGCTGTCAGAGGTGGTGGCGTTACAGCCGAACTCGCTGCTGACGCCGGCACAACCGGCCAGCAGCAGCACGCCACCCAAGGCGGGGAATAAAAGCAGTGATTTCATGATGTGCGTTTTCATAAAGTCTCCTTAAAACCTGGCCGAGAAAAAAGTCATTAACGGTACAACGAGGGTCATTACCCATCCGGCGCACGTATGCATCATCAAGAACATCGGGACATCAAATTCCCAGTGAATGAAAGAACTCCCGGCAACGATTGCGACCGAGATGGGCACTATCAGTGCCAGGCATACCGACAGTGCGTAAGCAGAGGATTTTTTGTTGGGCCCCGTCATTGAGAAAAATAAAGAGAGCGCCGCCGACCCCGCACACCAGAGAATGTCACGCCGAAAACCGGCCCACTTGTCGGCATCGGTCAGCAGGTGCTCAATGCGCCACATATCGAGCGCAAGCCAGCCGCTCCACCAGGCCAGCAATAAAAAGACATATAGCCCCGTCATTTTTCGTTCAGTCATGATTTGGCCTCATCCTCAGAAGACGGTGTCGGTGCAATAGAAATGCCCTGCCGCACGGCATCCGCCCAACCAGCCCACGACGCTGAAATGTGGAATGTTTCCAAACCGCGAATAAACTTCTGACAGATGCAATAACGCCTTCAACGTGGACTTCTGCTCTTTAATGTCCATCACTGGCCACTCCCTTTACCGATACCGAACTGAGCCGGATCAAGCTTGCCGAGGTGGTTCAGCATCTGATCGGTGTTGAACCCGTTCAGGCTTTGCCCGGATTTAGGCTGGTCGCTCCCTTCGGTCTGCCCCTGCTGACGGCTCTCTTTTTCCGCCGCCACTTCCTCGATGGTTTTCATCTGGAAGCCCTCCTGGAACACCACCGTGACTTCGTTACCGGCGCCGATCGGAATCACCGGGTGATACTGCTCAGCCCGCTTGATGTAATAGTCGCTGAGCGTTGAAGCGGCTTTGCTGGCCCCCCCGCCGATGGCCGATTTGGCAATATCGCCGGCGCCCATGCTGGCCGTTGCCCCGAGACCAACGGTCGGCTGCGCCGCCCGGCCGGCACCCTCGCCCAACCCGTCAAGGAACCCGGCGCCCCAGGCAAAGCCGAGGATCTTGCCGTTGCGCATCACCACCTCGCCCTTGACACCGTTCTTGCCCATAAAGGAAACGTGGCCGTCGATGTCCTGATCAATAATGTCGTCACCACGGATGCAGCTGATTTTTCGGGTGCGCACGATGGCGCGTTCGCTGGAAACGTCCCCGTAAGCTTCCATGCTGATAAAACAGCCGGTCGCGTCATAGGTCTTGCTGTTCGGCATCTCGATCCGGCCGGTCACCCGTACCTGCATCGGCACCGTGGCCGTGTTACCGGTCACCGAGGCGTTGGCATCCGCCCCCTCAATCAGGATGGATTTGGCGAAGCTGCCGGTCGGAATGTAGGGGTACTTCTTTTTCCTGGGGCTGGTCTCCGGCGGCACCAGTGACTTGCGATAGAGACGGCCGGGCACCGGGATAGGCTTGTACTCAACGTTCGGTGGCGGTGTGACGCCTTTGCCCGGATAGAATGCCGTCGGCGGCGGAACCGCGCCGCCCGCTGCCGGCGGGAACTGTGTTGGCATCGGTTCGCCTTCGGGCGTCACGCCGTTAACCAGCGGTGGTAAGGAGGCGGCGGAACCGGGGGCCGGGTTCCCTGGTGTTGTTTGCGCCCCCGGTCCGCCAAACTGTTTAAGCTTGTTGTTTTCGTCTTCCAGCACCTGCATGCGCTTCTGATCTTCCAGACGCGATTTGTTCAGCAGGTCGATTTCCTGACGCAGGGCGGTAAATTGCTTGTTGATCTCGGCCTGCGCGGCCTGCGTCTGGGTGATGGCATGCTGCTGCACGCGATCGTCAAAGGTATTGTCGACCACCCCGGTCAGGTCGGGAGCCGGTTCGGCAAGTTGCTGTGTCTCCAGCTCCGCATCCCGCGAGAAGTAGTAACCGCCGCCGATGGCCGCGGAGACCGCCAGCGCGACCGCGCCCAGCCAGAGATATTGCTTGCGCTTGACCAGCACATTGATGTTCGCCATCAGCGGCCTCCCTCGGACAAGGTGATCCACACGCTCATGCGACCGCCCCCGATAATCTGCCGGGTAGGCGTAGCGAACATCACCGCCCGCACACCTCGTTGCCAGAAGTCGTGTTCGTTGACCCACTGGCTGGCGCTGCCCGGATTGCTGACCTCAAAGCGAACCACCTTCAGGTGATGCCCTGTCCAGACCTGCTGCGCCTGCGCACGCAAACCGTAAGGCGCGGACAGCGCTTCCCGCGTGACCGGCATCTGCCCATAGCCGGACGGCAACCGGCCCTCCATCAATGACTTGTTGAGCGAGACCAGCATGGACTCGTAGGGCTGCCCCTCTTCCCAGCCTTTGGCGGCAACAGAAACGCCCTGGCTCTCCCCCACCAGTGAGAACGTGCGGCCGACACCGGCACGCGGTACGGCGCGAATGGAATAGTTCATACCCCGCTCGGTTTCGATAACAAAACTGAACGGTTTTTTATTGAGCGTACTCAGCACCAGCCCCCCGTTGGACGCCGGCTCATAATTCACCAGGCTTTCATCCACGCCGCTGACGAACGTCACGCGATCGCCGGGGACGTTGAACAGGTTGGGTTCGCTGTTGCTAAGTGAAACATGCGCCTGACTGCCGTTCTGCAGTGGGATAGTGACCGGCGCATCCACCGTGCCGGCCTGGGCGCCGAAGCAGGCCGTCAGAGCGACAACCATCAGCGCATAGCGACGTTTAGTTTTCATCGTTTACCTCGACGAACTTGGCCAGCCAGGTCACACCCTCGCTGCGATCGATATAAAGGGAGTAGTGCTTGAGGGCTTTTTCCGGGGCGCTGTCACCGATCCAGGTACGCAGCTCACCGCGAATATCAACACGCCCCTGGGCGGGATAGACTTTCACGCTGGTCTGGAAGAAAGCTGCATTGACGTTGCTGGCTATAATGCGGTTGGCCTCCTCGGCCAGGACAATCTTGAGGGCGTTTTGCGCCGCCGGCTTTACCTTCATGAGTAGGGTGGAATGTGAGGCGTTGACCGTCTCAGGGGTCACATTGAGACGTAACGCGACAAAGGAGAGCGCCATTTGCTCGAGATACGATGCATCAGCGCTGTTTTGAGAGACGCCGAACGGCGCCTTGAACAACATGGGAATTGCCACCACCTGTTTTTCGTTATGCAGGCGATAGTTGTTGATAGCCATGATAATGACGGCCACCGTCAGCGCAGCAATCAACAGCGCCATGACAATAAAGCCGATGGCAATAATACGATTTGAGTTGAGACGTGCTGAGTGTTCCATTATCGCCTGCCTATTTTATCCATTTCCGAAAACACGATTCAGGGACCACCTTGTAGACGCCTTTGCCGAGCGAGGTCGGTAAATACCAATATGCAAGGTCACGCAGCCAGCTACTGCCCTTCCCCTTTTTGGCTTTGTGAATGGCCCAGAACACCAGTGCCGCCAAAATAATCCCCGTGATATATTTCTGCTGCCAGATAAACCAGCCGCCAGTAATAGCCACGGGGATTAATTCATCAAGACAAAACCCAAACCAGCGATCTTGTGTTCTCAGTGTTTTCGGGAAACGGTATTTGTTCAGATCGTTTCCCGACATACCGCCCCCGATTAATACCCGGCGACTTTCATACCCACCGCGATCAGGACAGAGATCACGATGAAGCCGGAGAGATATTTGAGGTTTTTTGTGGCCATATACATCACGGCCCCGACCAGAACCTCAGCCACGATGATCCATCTGACCATGGTGGAGCCAGAGCCTGCCGTTGCCTTCACATCGGCATCGCCGGATTGCAGCATATCCTTACCGCCGGCGGCGAGAGCCACTTCCGGGAAGAACGAAGCCAGTACGGCAAACGGCAGGATCACCTTGAGGAAATTCACGACACGCTGCCTAGAAAACAGCTTACGAAGTGAAAACCCCTGACGTTGGGCAACAGAAGGCCCCTGAGCGCTTAATAAAGCATTCATTTAAATTTTCCTTATGTATAAGTTAGTTAATGTGAAATTATCTCTAGAAATCACACAATTTGATTGATTTTGGTATTCCTTAGATAGACCTCCTCTCTTTATGGTTTAACAAGTTAAAATTTGAATATCTTTCCAGCCGCGGCTATGTCTTGTACTTGCTGTAAGTGATCTGTCAGACGAAGAAGGGCCTCCTGACGCTTGGTTCTCCCAGAGCGTTTAGCTGAAAGAGTAAGCAGTTCGTTAACCTCTTCCCCTAGTTGAAGTGAGAGTGTCACTCCAATCACAGTGTTGTCTATTTTAGATTTCTTCATATAAATCAATCAGTTACAAACCAAATCAGAGTGTTTGAATGATAAGATATGCTGCCGACAAAAGTTTCCTTTTAGTTCCTTTTTTGTGATTTTATCATCAAATCATCTCATGTGAAGTTATTTTTAGTTCTTTTTGTATGTGTATGATTTCCTTTTATATAAACACCGGGAATCATAATGGCTAATTCCATACAAGACAGATTAAACGAAGCGCTGGTAGCAAGGGGGATGACTCCGGCTGAGCTGGCTCGTGCTGTCGGAGTAAGCAATGGTTACATATCAAAACTGCTATCTGGTTATATTTCGCAACCCAAAAAGAACCTATCAGCTATATGTACTGCTCTGAGAATTAACGAAAGATGGCTTTTAACCGGAAAAGGGGAGGTAGAAGTCGATGGTAATGACATCGTCACTTATCCCCTTTTACCTGTTTACGAAACTTTTAACTCAGAGAAAAAAGATGAGTTATATAGCATTCCATGCTTAATCGAAAATAAAAAGAATAATTTAAAAGCATACAGAGTTAGGAAAACAGACATTTTCAACGCAGAACTAAATGTTGTCGTTGACAAGAATGGAGATGGTTCAGGATTGTTTTTAATTACACATGAAGGAAAGGCTTTAATATCTACACGATTTGATTACGTAGCTAAGTCTGAGTGGATTCATAACACTAACAAAGAAATAAATAATTGCAACTTCACTGTGCTAGGGAAAGTCGTTCAATTAACATCAATAGACGAGGATGACATATGGACGTGAGGTTTATTTTGGTTGGGATAGCAAACAACAAGATTTCCTACAAGATAAGAGATGGAGGGGCAGTATTTTCCGATAACGTAGACTCTATCCTACATAAAAATCTAGTAGACTTCTTCAGTGAAGACGACAAAAGCAAGATACTAGCGTCATATGGGATATCAGATGCTCCAGTATTTCTTACTAAAGGAGAGTCTATATTTACTATACTACTAACACTATTCATAACTTGCTTATTTGTAGCGATCCCTCTATCTCAAACAAAAGTAGCAATATTATCATACATCCAACCGGGTGGAATAATAATCTTCCCTATTACATTTGTTTTTCTTGATTCAATTAATGAAATATTTGGAAGGAAAAAAGGGAAATTAGCTATTATCACGGCCTCTGTATCGCTAGCCATTGCATCGGCTTTTATATTTTTCAGTTTAAAATTAAAAGGAGTTGAAACAGTAAGTCACGCCAGTTTTATCGCAGTGTATACTAACCTACCAAGGCTACTTTTGATAAACTCAATATGTGTGCTGTTAGCAGACAACTTCAACAATATGATTTATAACAATCTAAAAGCTCATTTAAGAGGGAGCTACTTATTATTTAGATGTTTTATATCAACAATTATAGGTCAGCTAGTTTATTCTATTGTATGGATCTTGGCTTTTTATCATGATAGGCTAGAATGGAACGAAAAAATTACATACATTTTAAATAACTATGAATTCAAGGTTTTTTTCAGTTTAATCATTTGCGCCCCACTCACTTTATTTACAGTTTGGTTAGCCAAAACATATATATATGGAGCTAAAAGAAAGCTCGTGGTACATTGATAAAACTGGCCTGCATGGTAAGTTTTCATGTAGGCCATATACATCAAAACTACATTCAATAACAAACAATCATTCGGTTCCAGTATTGATAAAAAATCTACCTAATTCCTTTTCAATTGTATCTTTTATTTCTGATATTATTTTTTGATAATTATTAAGTTTCGGTTTATCTGATATATATGGGGCTAATGTACTTACACCAAGAACCTTTGCCATGGCCAACTGAGTTTTTAAAACGTTCTCAAGCAGGACTCTGTTAAACTCCGTTTGATTAAAGGGATCATCTTTTCTTTCCATCTGTGCCTCATAGACTCTGAGACCGAGTTCCAGAAGCATAGAAATAACACTAGATGTACTTACTTCAGTTTCAGCAGCCCCTTCTTGACGGCGCTGTTCAACAATCGCGTGAATCTTTTCAACAGCTTCCTTGCTGACATACGCTTGAATTCTGGCCATAAAAATATCACCCCGAGATATTATCAACTTACAGCTAAACTGTATGTATTGTGAATAGACATGCACGAATCAGATCCGACTCTAATTGCGAGTCTAATATAATTAGAAAAGCAAAAATACACAACCCGCCTTTAGAGGCGAGTCCTTATATCGATATGAAATTTATGAATAACTCTATATAAAGTTGTACATAAACTCGATAGGCGACTCTAAGGAGAGTCCTTAACGACTCTAGTTTTTCCAATATGAAAACCACATAAACAAATATGATTTATATCACCATAATTTAAATAGAAAAATCTGCAAAATACAATTTTGCGTGGGGTGTGGTGCTGTTACTCCAAAGAGCGCGAATTTGTTGACTGGAGATCCCGAAAAGGCTAGATTTTCACCAGGGCTAGGGATTTTAAGGGTACCATGAAGAACCTCATCGCAGCGTTAATGCTATTCAGTTCAACGGCCGCTATGGCTGATTGTTTTGACATGGCGGGTCGTGATTATCACATCGACCCGGATCTGCTGCGTGCTATTTCATGGAACGAGTCACGGTTTAATCCCGTGGCTATCGGCCCAAATCCTACAACAGGGTACGGCGTGGGGTTAATGCAAATTGACTCCCAGCACTTTAACTCGCTCTCATCGATAGGGGTTTCAGAACGTCACCTGAAGCAAGATCCGTGCATGAACATCTACACCGGTGCTTATTATCTCGCGATTGCCTTTAAGAAGTGGGGAGCGACCTGGCAGGCAGTGGGGGCTTATAATGCAGGATTTAAAGATTCGCCTAAGCAGGCGCAACGACGTTATAAGTATGCAAGCAAAATCGAGAAAACCTACCGGGCGATAAAAGCCAACAAGCAGCAACCCCTCCTCGTCCAGAACCCGTAGTTTATCCACATATGCACATAAGACAAAGCCAGTGAAGTTTCCCATCACCTTAATGGGAAACGAACGGGAGCGGTTATTTCACCGGGGCAAGGTGAAATAACGTCGATTGTGTAGATGTGGGTAAGCGGACTGCAGAGTTAACGAACACCACCAAAAAACGTTACCGTTTTTTGGGTGCTAACCAGGGTGCCCCTTTGGGGCAGCGGGAGCGGGAAATGTATTTCCCGCTGGGCGGGCGGGGAGAATAAGAGACACCCCCTCGATGGGGACGGCTCTTATCAGCGCGCTACCACTCAAAAACCTCGTAGCCGGGAAGAATGGATGCATCACAATCAAAATGGATGTAGCCTATGCGATGATATTTTATCTGGTGAATTAAAAACCCCCTCAGCGCCTTTGACGCTCCTTGCGACTTTAAAACCCGCAACCGCCGCAGATAATCCGTCAGTACCATAATATAACCGTAGGGGATGTTAACCACCTAGGAACTAAAAGCCGCCTGCCCTGCCATTGTCGCTAACAGCTCGTTATCTTCCGATGTAAAATGTGCCGTACTGCATACCCGTAAATTTTCCGTTTGCATCTTTCACCCCGTTATTTCATACTGTCCGCGTAGTATTAACTTTTCGTTCTGTAGCAGTGTTCGGCCCCGGTATTGATGGGCGTCATTACCGGGGCACCCTGTTACTTCATTCGGTTTTTGAATTCATCCGCAATCAGCCATAACGCACGGTTCAATTTAATATCGCCATCGATACCGTTGACCGCCCGAGTCCGGGTATTTTTCCCGGTCGCGCTTTTACCGGGTAATCCGCCTTTAATCATGTTTTCCTGAACGCGCTGGAATGTCGTCCATAAATCATTGCCGTAATCTTCTCGCCGACGCGGACGCAAAACCTGTGACGGCGTGATTGGGGATTTATCTTCGTATTCGTAGCGATAACTTAACGCCGACCGCGCAAATAATTCCTGGTCGCGCTCGGTCAGTGAAATGCATTTCATGGTATCGAGGTCATTATCGACGCGGTCAAATATGCCGAGCACTTCATACGCACCCTCAATAACCTGCCCGACTACGTCGCCTTTATGCGGCACTCTGACATCACCGAATGACTGGCCAAATACCATGCCGTTGGCGCAGACATAGCGGAACATGCCGGGGATCATTTGGTAACTGCTGCTCCCGTCGTGGCTGTTCAATAATACGATTTCGGGGACTTCCTTATTGCCGGAGACAATCATATTTTCCCGGCGCAGCCGCAGCATGTGTTTGGTATGGCCGCGTTTGCTTTCATCCCGAACGCGCGTTTGGCAGGCATAAAACGGCTGAAAACCTTCCTCGCGTAATTTATCCAGCAGCGTAATGGTGGGGATGTAGGTGTATCGGTCACTGCGCGAATCGTGTTTATCTTCAGAAAACACGCTTGGCACCACGTTCATTAATTCCTCGTTGGTTAACGGACGGTCTTTACGAATGGCGTTATAACGGCCAAAACGGGAAGTCAGACGCATGATATTCTCCTTTCTCTTTGAGTAATGCCGGCCAATTTTTTTAGACCGGCGATGAATTAACGGTATGAGTGATTGATAGCCAGCTGAAGGTGAAGCCGATAACGCGCATGCTCCCAGGCAGTGACTCCGGCCTCGCCAAAATAGGCACCGGCCAGACGCTGCGCCTTAATCCAATGTTGCGCGACGGCATACGCAATTTTCGGTTTATCGGACGGCGAGTTATCGACGCCGTTAAACAGCACCCGATCCGTCATCGTGTTAAAGATTTCATACAGCGATTGCGCCAGTTCGTCAGGGGACAAATACACGCCGTGTAATTCCTCCATCAATGCCAGTTGACGGATCATGATGCTTTCCGCGTCGGGGTATTTTCCTGCCCATCGTTTGGAAGATTCTTTGGTGGCGGTGTTGACGTTTTGCGTGTTCATCCTGCTCTTGCTCCTCTCTGGTGGTTATTCCATCGTTCGGTGAGTTCCCTGGCGGCAAAGG
Source organism: Serratia sp. ME47 (assembly GCF_903970925.1). NCBI lineage: Bacteria > Pseudomonadati > Pseudomonadota > Gammaproteobacteria > Enterobacterales > Yersiniaceae > Serratia > Serratia sp. ME47. Next base: position 9,328 of record NZ_CAJCKE010000020.1, read on the forward strand.
GCGACGGAGCAACGGCGTAAGGAGACACGCAAGGGGCGAGACGAAAAGTTTTTCCAGGTAAAAAGTTTTCGGTGAAGTGCATTTCACCCCTTGCGGGGCGACGCGACGGTGCTACGAACAGCCCTCCGCCGGGGAACGGCCGGCCGATAGCTCACCGGAAACGCAGCGAGGAGGAACACGGCCGACACGGCGACAAGCCGCGGCGACCTTAGCGTTCCTCGCCTGGGCGAGGGACAGTGAAAAGCGGCGCCGGCATCGCCGGCTGCAAGCGTGCCCATCGCGTGACGGATGGAAGCCCGCCAGGGGGGAGACGGCGGGCCGGCTCCCTGCGCAGCACGACAGCCGGACCCGAAGGGCACGCCCAGGCATCACCGATTCACCGCAGAAATACCGGCAGCCGGCGAGGGAGAGGTAGAAAAACCGCCACCAGGTCTTTGTTACAGCATACGAGAAGGGAAAGAATGGCCGGTGCCGCAGGCACCCGCCTTTCATTCTGTTCGTCTTTTACCGCGCGGTGCTGACCGTAGCCACCGTTTCCAGGTAGCAAACGGCGTCGTCATCAAACGCCCAGCGCTCACCACCCCGATCGGTAAATTCGCCCGGTAACGGCAACGTGTCGTTTTCAGTCATGCGTTATCGGACAGGATCGCCCTGCCCGCCTCGGTTGTTAGCGATACATCGGCCAGCGCGTGGACGTCACGCGATACCAAAACGGCGTATACATCTCGCGCTGATAGGTCAGTGTCAGGCTGTTGCCGATCACCACGCGCGCCGGGATACCCAACAGCGACAGCTGAATGTAACACATCCGCGCCGCCACCGGATCGATGTCCACGCAGTCGGCGCGCAGCTGCGTTTGCGGGTTATACCCGCGCGCCAGCATCACTTTGGCAAACGCGATCACCATCCCGCCCGCGCCGCAGGTCGGTTCCGACAGCGTGATATACGGCTCATTGTCCAACGCCGCCAGCCGATCACCGGCCACCAGTCCCGCCATCAGCTCGGAGAGATGGAACGGCGTGAAAAACTGGCCGATGTTGCCGCTGCCCAGCTCCAGCTCCATAAACAACGAGCCGAGAAAGTCCCCCATGACCTGATCCAGCCCGATGATCAGCCATGAATACAACTGCACCATGCGCTGCTGGTCGGCTTTTTCATAGCGCTGGATGGTGGCCAGATACTCCGCCTCGATGTCCGGCGACTTTAACAGCAGATTTTCCAGCGCATAGGCCGTCAGTTTCACAAAATCGCTGAACACTTCGTAGCGATGGTGATAACGCGCCGTTTCACGAAACGTACTCAAAAACGCCTTCCGCGGATCATCGCCGGTGATTGGCCATTTCCGTCCCGGTACAGGGTCGGCGGATTTTGGCTGTTCTAACGCATCAGCCCTGACGTTCTTTTCCGCCGGGCGCAATGCATCGACGGGCACAGAAAACAGGGCATCAAAAGTGAGTTGTGACATCAATTAGCCTCCGGGTCAGTGAATAGCCGCCCCGGTACGGGGCGGCTCGCGTTATCAGGCCATTGCCCGCGTTAACTCCAGCGCACGCAGAACGTGCCCCCACTCACTGCCCCGCATCGACGGCACCCGTACCGGTTTGCCCTTGCGGACACACCCGGCGATATGACGCCCGAACGACCGCAGATCCGGATCGACGTCGGCCGACGCTATATTGCCGCGCGCGATCCGCCGCTGGCGCTTCACCTGCTCGCACTCAGCCTGCAGGCGCTTTACATACTCGTCGGTTGCTGTCATGATGCTTGGGTCTGTTGATTTCATCGTTTTGCTCCGTATGGTTTCAGTAGACTGCCGGCCAACTTGTCGAGGGCTAACCGGCACGAGAGAGCAGGCGAAAGCCTGCTTTTTTCATTTACGGGCTTGCGTCTCCCGGCTTAACACCTCCTTATTGATCCGCGCCAAAATGACGCTGTGCGGTAACGTCACCACGTCGCGGAACTTAAAATAGCGATCGCCGACTTTTGCAAAAATGTAGGCAACGTCCCCGCAGTACATTTCGGCCAGCTTGAAAGTTTCGCTATGTGCGTCGCCCTCCCAGTCTTTCGGGTACATCACTGCGATGGCATCCATAAACGCCGCCAGCGTGATTTCTTCCACGTCGTTGCGTGCCTGCTGCTCGCGCCGTTGCCAGTACGCGGCCTCGGTGCTCGCATCCCACGCCATGCGGTTTTCGGTGCTGATTTCGGTCTGATACATCGTTTTTCTCCTCGGTTAGGGTGGCTTGCCACCGGTTAAATGCGGGTCAACGTGCCGTAGTAAGGCAACTGGCGGCCATCGTCCCCGCGCCGCATCCGGCCATCGTCTGACACGTCGACGAAAACGCCGGTATCGAGACACAGCCAGATGAAGCCTTTTTGCATAAAGCGATACCCGGTTGTGCTCAGGCAAACAGGGCGCACAGGCTCGAGCTGTTCCACGGCGTACACCGTGCATCCCTGCGCGCGGGTTTCGCGCGCAAATCGCATTACGGCATCAAACGGATTGCAGGCGTTGGTGATGTGGCTGCAATTGAGGTTCACCGTGCCCCCGATGCAGGGTGCCGAAAATTTGACGGAAAAGCGGCCGATCTCCTGAGTAGCAAACAGGCAGGCTTTTACATCCCAATCATCAGGCGATCCGTTGACGGCGGTGTTGATGCTCTGTTTCATAGTCTTATCTCCTTCTAGTGATAGACCGGGCAGCTGCGCCGCCGCCCGGCCGGTAAAATTTATGAGCGATCCATCCGGGCCATCGCGCATTCAAACTCAAATTTCCCCTCCAAATTTTCGAGCACATACGCCACGGCGTTGCTGCCCATTTCGCCGCACATCTCTGGCGCCAACGCCATCGCGTCCAGCCAGCAACGCACGATCATGTAAGGAACGCGGGGCTTATCACCAAAAGCGCCCACGTCTTTCCAGTTCGTCACCGAGTCCAGCACGTTATCGGCGATGGCCATCAGCAGCTCCATCAGCCGCTGCGCTCTTTCCGGTTTCCACTGATCGTTAAAATGGCGCAGCTCGTTCAGGTAGCCCTGTTGCTCAGAAATGCGTTCAGCAGGCGACAAGCCGGGGCGTCTTTAGCGTTCCTCGCCAGGGCGAGGAACAGTGAGAAGCGGCGCCGGCACCGCCGGCTGCAAGCGTGCCTTTCGCGTCAGCGATGGACGCCCGCAGGGGGGCGACGGCTTGCCGGCGCCATGCGCAGCACGACAGCGCGCCCGGACGCCCGGCGCCGCATCGTTTCGCCAGGCAAGTCGTTCAGAAGCAGCACATCCCTGCCCGACCGTCACCGCGACTCTATCAACAGGAACCGTCTCCCCTGCTGAAAGAAGAGACAGGCCTGGCACAGGAATGAGAGAGCAACAAGCCGCAGTGGCGTAGCCACTGCAGCCTGTTGTCCGGGGGTTAGCGGCCTACCAGGCGATTCGGCAGCCGCGCCGCGTTATCGATATGCGCTTCAGCGGATAATTCAGCACTGATCAGACTGACCTGAAGACGCGCCTCCCAAAATGGCATGGCCGACCAGAGGTAACTATCCAGTTCGGCCAGACAGGGAAACCGCGCCGTCCACGCCAGCACCAGCCCGCTCAGGTCATCCTCGGCAAGTCCCTGCTGCTGCGCACGCCGCACCCAGCGGTCAAGCTCGCCCGGCGTGATGAACGCCAGCTCGATTTCCGCCTGCGCCAGCCGCACCTGGTAACGCCGCCGCTTGTGCCGCCGGAGTGTGGCATCGATGCGCGCCTGACGGGTGTGTTTCATCGTCAGCCGGTGTTCGAAGCGCTGACGGCGACGGCGGTTCACTTCCGGGAACAACGTGTCACGGGTGTCGCCCGGCAACGGGGAATAACAGTGCTCCCCCCGGCTGGCAATCAGCGTGTCGAGTGCGTCAACATAGTCTTCCTTGCGCGTGGCGCGGCGACGATCGCCGGGCCGGTAGGTCACGTCTATCATGCGGATGTCCCTGGCTGAAATTGTGAGCCGCCCGGTTAACTGGCGGAAAAACGCCGTGGCATACGGGTAGGCGGATAACCGCCTGCCAGCTTCACGGCGGGCTTCGACCTGTGCGATGGCTTGCCAGACGGCCTGCCGGTACGGGTGCCACGGCACCAATGCGAGATGATGGGGGATCACAGGCAATGCCCTCCCATCCGCAGCGCCGCCGCCAACTTTTCCGGCCGCCAGAACCCCAGCCGGTAATAGCCCGCCACGGTATGCAGCACCCGGTTGACCGTGGCCGGGGTGTAATACTCATCCAGGTACAGCCACGCCAGCGACTGACCGCCGTCAAACGGCAGCGTCATTGACCAGTTCGGCACCTCCGCGCCCGCACTGCACAAATAGAGCGCCGTCGCCTCATCCCCTGCCGGGCTTATCCGGCACACCACCGGCACGCGCCCGCAGAACTCACAGCCCTCTTCCGCCACCACGCGCCAGCCTTCCGGCACCGCCAGTTGCCCCAGCACCGCGCAGTTGAGCATCATCCGGTACTCTCTGCCCCGATCGCGGTACTGCTCCAGTTCGTCGGCGCTCATCGCCGTCAGTGTTTCCAGATTGAATGCATTTTTCATCGCTGTTTTCTGCCGCCCTATGGGCGGCAGCTCCCTGTCGGTTAGGCGGCGGCGCTGTTGTCAGCGTCCTGTAAAGTGGTGATGTCATCGGCCACCGGCAGCAGGCACTCCGGCACCCAGCCGCTGGCGGTCAGTTCATCCTCGGCCAGCTGCGCGGCGTCGCCCTTCTTCATCTTGAGCACCGAGGCCGCCTGCGCCACCTTCCCGGCATCAAGTAGTGCATCGCTCATTAACTCCTTGCTGATGCGCCCGAAGTAATTGGCCTTGGTCGGTTGCCACCAGTCGCGCAGCGTGAAGTCCAGCGCGTGCTCGAGCGGCGTCAGGGCATCGCCGACTTTTCCATTACCGGCAGGCCACAGCTGCACGGCATCGAGCGACAGGCCGACGCAGTACGCCAGCAGCGCCACGACCTCGGCCTGTTCCCACGTCAGCAACCATGTGAAATCGGTATTCCACTCCGGCGGCAATTTCGCCTCCCACTGCGCGTGCAGCTCGCCCAGTTGGCGATCGGCACGGCTCCCTTCCGCCGTCGGGGCTTTGCTCAGCAGCTCCCCACGTTTTGGGGTCAGGCTGGTTTGGAGCAGCGATCCGGCGTAACGCGAACCGAACACCTTCACGGCCAGCGTGTGGGTTTGCAGCGCCAGCGCCACGGTCGGGTTCTCGACCAGCGCCCCCATCACCGCCAGCGTGCGCTCCGCCGACAAACTGGTGATCAGCGCCGCCGACAGCCCTTTCTCCTTGGTTTTCGGTGCCGCCGTTTCGGTGGTCGCCGTGCCCTCGCCGTTGTCATCCCCGGACTTGTCGGTTACTTCGCTCGCCCGCAGCACGATCCCGCGCTGGTAAACCACCTCCCCGTCACGCAGGGACGCCACTACCCCGCCGCTGCTGCGCATCGCCGGCGGCCAAGCCCGGACGATGGCTTGTGCGGTAAGCAGTTCGATTTTGGCTTCCGCTGCGTCGCTTTCGATGTTCAGCGCGTGGGTATCGGTATCGGCATCCGCCGCCTCAAATGCCGTTTCCAGCTCACTAAACCGCGCTTTCAGGCGGGCAATCTCGGCCTGTTCGTCAGCGGTAAATTCCGGCTGCGGTTCGGCCAGCTCGCGATAAATCTCCGCATCCTCCCCCCACGTTTTAATGGCCGAAATGCGCCCTTCCGCCCAGCTCCAGCCTTCGTCCTCGGCCACCTGCTGCGCCAGCGCGTGCAATTTCTCACGGGCAAGACGCTCCAGCATCGCCGGTTCGGTCAAAAAGCCCTCGTCGGTAAACAGGTCGAATTTGAAGGTGCCGCCCGCCGCCTCGTAGATCTCGCGCCCGACGAACGCCAGCTGGCTGTTGTCTTTGGCCGAGACTTCACCTTTCAGCACCGCCTCGCGCAGGTGCTGCGGCGCAGCCGCCCAGCCGTGCGCGTTTTCCCACACGTCACACTGACGTTGATGATCGTCGGTGGCCGACAACGCCTGCAGCTGGTCGAGGGTGATCTGGTCGTCGGCCAGCGCATCGAGCAGCACCGGCGCCATCGTCGCCAGACGCAGGCATCGCTGAACGTGGCGCGTGCTGAACCCCAGCAGATCGCCGATCTGTGCCGGGGTTTGCCCGTCTGCCGACAGGTCGCGGAACGCCGTGACTTGATCGGCAGGGTGCATCTGCTCGCGCTGGCTGTTCTCCATCATCGACACCACGCGCGCCATCGCCCGGCTGACGACCAGCACCTCGACCGGGTAATCGTCGGTCACGATGCCGTCCGGGGTGGTCTTGTCGGCGTCGTTCTCCTGTTCCATCAACCAGCGCAGCGCCAGCGTGCGCCGCTCACCGGCGGCGACGCCGTAGCGGCCATCCTCCATTTCGAACACGACCAGATTCATCAGCAGACCGGCTGAACGGATGGAAGCGGCAAGCCCCTCGATCGACGTCTGCGAGGACTTTTTCTTGCGCACGTTCAGGTCGGTCAGCACCAGCTGGCCGAGCGTGGCGGTTTTGCGTACGGCCTTGGCCAGCGCCGCCTCGATTTTTTCCGTGAGCGCGTTTTTCTTGGCCGTAGATTTGGCCGGACGGGTTGTCTTGCCCTTGGTTGGTGCTTTAGACTCAGTCATAGACATGGTGTATCTCCGTTGATAATTGCCTGTTGAGCCAACGTCAGAAATGGGGTTTCCGCGCTGGCGGTGAGAAAGCGGCAGCGATGCCGCTTTTTTATTGCCCTGAATTCATGCGCCAGTGGGTCATCGTCATCTGATCGCTGGCAGCCACCGGCCAGCCCCCGACGATCCACACCGAAATGGTGTCGAAATCCCCAAAGTCCGCGAACAGCTCTTCCGCCCCTGCCGGTACGACCGGCGGTTCAATGGTGCCGGTTGAACGACCGCACACCGCCTTCACATAGCAAAACAGGTCATACACCTGCGGAACGGTCAGAGCACTGTTGGTCTGTGCGGATGCTGCTGTAGGCTTCGATGTCGCGCCTTTGACGTTTTGTTGAGCCATGTTGAAATCCTCCGTGGGGTGATAACTGATGCCGCTGTGAGTATTCGCCGTCGCAATAAACTGATTCAGCACGGCGAAGAGCGGCACCAAGGGGCGGAGACAAAAAGTTTTTTGACCGAAGGGAGGAAAAAGTTTTTGGCGGAGTTCATACACCCCTTGGTGTTCAAGCGAGACGCTGTGCTGTTATCAGTTGCGGCGGGAAGACTTACTGCGGCTAAAGCACCCTGGAAGGTTGAACACGGATCAACCCGACACGACGGCGCGACAGCGGCCGGCGGGGCGTCAACAGCGTCCTGCAGCCTGGCTGCAGGACAGTGAGGGCGGCGCCGGCATCGCCGGCTGCAAGCGGGGTTGCGTGAGGATGGAAGCCCGCAGGGGGGAGACGGCCGGCCGGCTCCCTGCGCAGCACGACAGCCGTCCCCATCGGGGCACGCCCAGGAGACATTACGTACAGCACATACCTGGCACAAAGCAAATTAGAATACACTAGTAATCCATAATAAATACTTGTGTATTACATTTGTATTGCTATAATCCGTACAGGTGACGAAGTTACATCTGCGTCAAAACGTAATACAATAGTATTTCATTGAGAGGAAGATTCCGATGACAGAAACTCCTGTGCAGTCCATCCTCACGCCGCTGAGCAACACGGTGGCCAGCATCATCGCCATCATGAACAACAAAGGTGGAGCTGGAAAAACCTCCACGATCACTAACCTCGCCATGACTTTTGCTCAGGCAGGCCGTCGCGTGCTGCTTATCGATGGGGATCAGCAAGCCAACTCAACCGAGGTGATGGCCAACGGCAAAAAATACTATGCGCAATATGGCCATACCATCTGCGACCTGTATAACAACCCGCGCTTCAATATTTTTGATGCCATCATTCCGGCCGTCAGCGGCGAAGAGGTGATCGATAACCTGTTTATTATTCCTTCAGATCCGTCGTTTGAACGCGTTATGGAAAATTGCCTGACACGTCATCACCGGGAAAAAATACTTTCTCGGCACCTGCAGCCCGTGATGGACAGGTTCGACTATATTCTTATCGACTGCTCACCCGGTCTGAACCTGTCGACCACCAATGCAGCCTTTATGGCCGATCACGTGCTCATCCCGGTCGATGGCGGCAGCTTCGCCCTGACGGGGTTGGATGTGGTTCTCGACTACCTGGACGAGATCAGGGAGACCCGCTTTACCCAGTTCAGCGTATTCCGCAACGAGTACAATGGCGCCAAGAAGAAAATGAATACCTACCTTCACGATCAGCTGGCCAGCAACGATCGGACGAAGGATAACTACCTTAAAACCCGCATCCGCGCCGATGAAAACATTTCACAGGCACAGGTAGCCTGCGTACCGCTCTACTTTTATAACAAGGGCTCACTGGCCCTGAACGATTACCGCGCGCTGATGCGTGAACTCGAAACCGTCTTATCGAAAGAGGCTGCATAAATGGCTAAAGGCCCCCTCACCCGTCCCGCGATGGTCAAACCGGAACCTGCCCAGGGCGAGACTAAAACACGCCTTTCCAACGTAAAGGTTAACCGGAACAGAACGACCAGCGAGAACCCGAAGACCATCCGTATGACGCCGGCAGAAAAAGTCATGTGCAGCGAGCTGGTCGATGAGATCCAAGATCTGACCACCAAGACCATCACGGACTCGACGGTGTTACGCGCCGCACTGTACCTGGCCAAAGAAGTTGGCCCGGATAAAATGCTGGAGATGATCAAAGAGCACCTGTAATACAGATGAATTACACAAGTAATCTTTGTGAATTACATTAAGGAGAGAGAACGATCAGCGCTATCGTGACCGTCACCACCGAGTTAACCCAAAGCCAGGCGCTGGAACTGGCGCAGTTCGTCAAGCGCCTGACCTGGTCAGAAATTCAAGCTTGTGCTGTCGATGAAGACGAGACATATGAGATGAGGGATGCCGTTAACCTCCTGCAGAAGTCGCTGGCTGAAGCGGGTTTTAGCCCGCGCTGAAGTGATAAAGTAGTCTTTATGTATTACATAAAGACTACTTTAAGCAGGGCATCGGTGTCCTTAGCTGTGCCATGTATCATGACAGAGCGCCCTATTCAGCCCGGGAATGCATTACCTTAGTAATACACATGTAATCATTTTGAATTACACAGAGGAGCTGGGAGTGTGAACACTGTAGAGAAAATTCTAGACGGCATAGGGCTGAGAACCCAAGAGCTGAGTTCGCTTGACCAAACGGATAGCCTGATAGTTTGCCGTATTTTTGAAGCAGTGCAGGAGTACGCGATGTATCGCGATAAAAACCCAGAGTTAGAGATAGCGTGTGAGCAGATCCTGTTGGTGGTCAGAAGCCACCTGAACCAGAGTGTGATCAGATAAAAAGGCAACGCCTGCTCAAGGCCATCGATGCCGAATTGCGGCGCCGTAAACTTTAGGACTTCCGCCCGCCGGCATCACGACCACGTTAGCCCGCCCCCCTGAATGTCATTTTCTTCTTACTTTCTCCCCGCATGTAACCGAACAGGTAGAGTGTTTCGCCGGCGAGCCCGCGGCCGCCGATCGCCGCCAGCCCCGTTCCCGCCTGACGCGCCGATAAAATAGGGGACTTTTTGGCTATCGCCCGCCCCATCTTGTCTAAAATAGGGAGGTAACAACTTTCGCTCATTTCGAATTTTGTTACCTAAACATCGGTGCATCGGCGATTTATTCCCGTGGCGTCCGCTCTCCGGGGCTGTCAAAATAGACGACATCGGCAAGATTGCGCTACGCGAAAAATTTATAACGGGCAAGGGCATTACCCTGCAGATTTTTCACAGCGCACTGATGTAATACATCTGTATTTCACTTTTAAACGCCGCCAGGGGAATGCGCTCATCGGCAACCGACCAGGCACAGACCACATGCCGGCGCCCAACACACCGATGGCCATCACCCAGTCAGCAGGGGATCACCGGTGGATAATGTAATTCAACAGAATTACACATGTAATACAAAAGACATACAGAAACATTATTCAGAGGGGGGAAACCATGTTGATGACCAGCACCGATCGGCCGGTTGCCGTGACACAGTACGAGACCGCACTCGCGCTGCGGCGCATGGCGCAGCTGCAACCTTACCTCCCTAAATACCTGCTGGCGCCCGAGGTGGCGGTGTTGCTGCATTATCTGCCTGACGAGCGTCAGCGCATGTTGTATGCCACGTTGTGGAACACCGGCGCCCGCATTACCGAAGCCCTGACGTTGACGCCGGAAGATCTGCAGCTCGAGGGACCTCGCCCCTGTGTCCGCCTGCGCACGCTGAAACAGCGCCAGCGGGGCAGGGGACGGCCATCGGCAGATGAAAAGATAGCCCGGATAGTGCCGCTGCTCGATGCAGGCTACGTCGATCAGTTGCGCCGGTTCCTGGCGACATTCCGCCCCGGCCGGCGACGCCCCTTGTTTGACGTCAGCAGGAAAACAGCCTGGCTGTGGCTGCAGCAAGCCGTCGCGCGCGCCAGGGAGGAGGGGATTGAATTTGCGCTGCCGGCCATTAATCCCAAGACGCTCCGGCACAGCTTTGCGATGCACCTGTTTTTCAACCATGTACCGCCGAAAGTGGTGCAGACCTACATGGGCCATGAACGTTATGAAAGCACGGAGGTGTACCTGAAGGTGTTTGCACTGGACGTGGCGCCGCAGCTGGGAGTGACGTTCTCACTGGATCACCGCGAGTATACGCACCTGCTGATGCAAAAATAGAATACCAATGTATTACACTGGTAATTCATAATGATGTGATAATGTATTACATTATATGTACTGAAGCCGATGATAAGCGGGCTTTTATCCCGAGCAAGAACGTCGGTGCCACCTGTGTTAGCATGACGGCCATCCGTTATTTCGTGTGTCAGGATCATCCGGGAGAGTCATGTGGGGAGAGTTTAAGACGTGAAAATTGATGAGGTGGAAAAATGGCGTCCTTTCACCGATGCGGAAGGGTACACCTGGGACCTTTCCTTTCTTGACGCCCACGAAGTGATCTATACGCACCGCTGCGAGGGTAAGGCGGACAAGGTCTATAAATTCATCGTCTCCTACTCGTTTCACTGCTTTTGCAAAGATTACCCGGAACAGAGCGAAGAGGAGAAGCGGGCGCTGATGTATCACTCGCCTAAAGAGTCACGTCCGTTCTGCAAAAACCGCTACGGCCTGGCGCAACGCTACCTTAAAGACATGATACTGTCGTTGGATCGCCAGCGAATTATCCATGCCGGCTATGGCAGCTATGCGGTGATCGAGGCATTGAATGACGAGGGCGAGCGCTGCTATTACCACGTCCCCTTCAAAGCGTTCCGGGAACGGAAGAAACTCCGAATACACGTGACCAGCGCCTATGCGGTTGATGCCAAACCTGGGGGAGGAAAGGTGGGTTTCTTTGTTATCGCCAGCAAGCTGTTGGCCGGAAAGCCGTTACCACACCCCTGAAATAACAAAACCCACCTTAAGGTGGGTTTCGCCAGAGAGAACTCTGGTATTCAGAAGCGCCTTTACCGGACTTGGCCTGACCAACTTGCGTTGGTAGCGGGATGTCTGGGTTAACCAGTCTGCTGCATCCTTAACCATATTATAGAGACCTCGTACGTTATTGCAATCTAATATATCTGCTACAGTGTTATATCGCTTGTTGCCAGGATAATGAATACAAAAGAAATACACCTGTATTACATTTTGTGCAATGCGTTGCTGATCACTGTCCGGATTGCCAGTTACACTGAATGGTGATAGATCGCAGAGTCCCTTTAACCATTCGTCAAAACGGGCAGGGCAGACAACGTTGTTAGACAAGGGGTTCTGCGCCGGAACCCCAGTTTTTTCCGTTTTTCCGGTTTCAGCCCGGCAAATAGTGAATCTAATTCAATAAGTTCATTGCGGTTTTGGAAGGTATGATGCCCGTTCATGGTTAGCTAGCTCAAAAAAATGCGATTGAGTTTCCTAACCATGAACTGTCCCAGAAAAACGGAGCAATTCATTTGGGGCGGAGAGAATGCCCCCACAGGGCAAGACGTTGGCCAATAGGACGGTCAACGCTCAGTGGGCCGCCCCCCTGCACAACCAGCAGCAGGCAAATCACAATATAGGCAGACTCGGGCAGGTAAAACAGCCAACTGTACCAAGTAAGCAAATTGAGGTTTGCCGGAATATGGTGTAGTCCGACGGTAAATAGTGCTACCAGACTGATTATCATCAGCACCAGCGAGCTCAGGCGCGTCAGGAATCCCGCTGCCAGCAGCAGCCCGAACAGAGTTTCGCTGCCGGCAACAAAAAACGCCATAAATGCCGGGAACGGGATGCCTGCATCGGTAATGGTTTCCAGCATCATGGCCTGGTTTTCTGGCACAAAGACTTTGTTAAAGCCGGAGGCGAAAAAGAACATTCCGAGGGCGATGCGCATTATCCCTAGCGGAATAAAACTGCGGGTGCCCGGCGTCTGAAATAAAGCCTGCAAATAGGTCATAAATATTCTCCCTAGGTTATGGAATTTATTGCGACATAGCCTCAGATTCGCTGCGTTGTTGGAACATACTGAACGCAGCATTCCAGAGCAAGCGCTGTACAAAAAATTACATTCAGGTGTTATCCGCCGGGCCGGAACCACCGAAATTTTCGTTACCCCAGCTTCAGCCCGGCAACCAGCTCATCCAGGTCAATAACCTCATCGCTGCTCTGGAAGGTATAATGCCCGTTCAGCAAAATGTGCTGCCAGGCCACCGGTGATACCCTGGCCAGAGCTTCAATGCCCCTGGCATTGCCTTCCGCTTCCAGCCGCTCCAGCAATCGCGACAGGATCGCCGAGTTGTAATACACAATCGCGTTGGAAATCAGCCGCCCGCACTGGTTACTGATATCTGAAGCGGCTCGCATTTGAACCCCCCATGCTCCCGTTTATCGGATTTTTTTGCTCACATTAACTGCAAATGAAAATCCCCGCGTGCTCACATTAACTGCCACTTTGCTCGCGTTTATCTTTTCATGCTCGCAATCATCTTTCCCGTGCTCACAATAACTGCAAATCAAAATCTACCTCGGTGTAGGATTATCGGGATAATATGATAGTGGGGAAAATTTCCCCACCAGGTGCACCATCTATTTGAAATTGAAACTATCAGGGTGATTATCAAGACTGCCTGTCAGTGAAGCGAGCAGGACTGTCTTCCCATCAATCGACAAATCATCAGGTATGTTTAACCACTGTAGTTTTTCATTACCTGTTTTCTCATCTACCGACGAGAAAACACCCGCCATTTTCTTCGTTGCCGTGCCGTAAAGCACGGCGAACCGCTGTGAACCACAATCATGCGGTTTGCATGAATTCAGAACCAGATACTGATTGCCTGCGATGTTGACTTTCTGGCCCTGAGAGTCTGTCCCCCCCTGAGTTACCCATTTGGGTAAGTGCTGGTTAGACACCATTTTCTGAAACTCCGCCTTGGTATCCTGATCTGCCGCCAGTTTACTGATGGTTAGTTCATCTTGCGCATACGCGGATGTGGTCAAGCCTGCGAGGAATAGTGCAATGAGTGTTTTTTTCATAATATATCCTTTTTATCAATTGATTGTATAACGCACTTGCTCATTCTTCCCTTTACAGGAAAGAGATAGAATTGCCTGATAGATTGAGGATTATATTGGCAGCCCGATAGCCAGCAGCCGATCGCGAAACTCAGACGACCTAACCGGGTCGAGCTGATTATTGAAGAAAGCCCGGATCTCCGCCGGCCTAGCGTCAAACAGTTCCACCATCTCTTTCAGACGGTACCCATGACGCGTCAGGATCGGCTCCAGGTCGTTCAGCTGCCGCGAGAGTACCGATTCAATCAGCGATGCCGTTATCGGCTTCTCTCCGGTCTGATAACCGACCTCCATGGCCAGCGTCAGATGCAGCTGGATCTGCAATGGCGTGCGCAGTTTCTCAGCCAGCTGTTCGATGGCTTCGGTCGTCAAAATATCTTCCGGTTTGCCGCGTTCTGCGCTAGCACTGAGCAACCATTGAATATATTCCCGCTGGCTGCCGGTGATGCCGTCCAGGGTAAAGATATCGGTACGGTAGCCAATTTCTTCCATGGTCAGGCGGCGCAGATCGTTACGCAATTTGGGGTGACCGGCCAGCACGACTGACAATCGGCCCCCACCATCCTCCACGGTTTCCATCAGTCTCTTGAGTCCGATAAGCGTATGACCGTTCAGGTCGTGCGCTTCATCGACAAACAGCGCAACCGGGCGTTTGCCCTTCTTTACTAGTTTTTGCAGTTCCCGCTCACGCCGCTCGCCCTGTTTGGGGATTTGGACCACCTTGTCCTGAGTCAGATCGTAAAAGAGCGCGTTGATCAGCGTGGCAAGTTTAATCTTCTGCTTTTCTACCGACAGCGACCTGGCCACGATGACTTTCTTTTCTTCTTTGAGGAGTTGCTGCAGTCGGCGAAGCGTGACGGTTTTGCCGCTGCCCACCACGCCGCAAACGTCAACCAGGCGACCTTCTTCGATGGCACCCCGGATATCCTTGATAAGTTGCTTGTGGTGAGCGGTTTCATAATAGCCGGCCTGTACAATGGGCTGACTCAGCCCATAATGCTCCATTACCTCAACCCGCATGATCTGCTCCTGATAATCGGTTGCGGAAGTGTTCTCTGATACGGGCAAGGACCTCGCGGCGGATCAGCGTTTGCGTCAGGACGCCATCGATAAATGCCCGGTTGTCGTCCGAAAGTTTGGCCAGCGGCGTTGCCAGATCGTCGGCAATGGCCAGCTTGGCGGCGATTACCGTCGGAAATACGTATTCAGACTCCGTGATATCAAACGGCTGATGTTTTAATTCGTCCCCGGATTTGGGATTGTTGACCAGTTGAATATCACTGCCGGACAGCGCGCTGATGGGAACATTCAGCTGGACGGCCAGGGAATGGATCCGATCCGACCGCTCGGCCGTTTTCCCCCGACGAAATGTCCGATACCGGTGCAGGGGAACTGGGCCCGAAACGGGGAAATAGGGTCCCCATGTTTCATGGTCGAACTCCACGAACATTTCGTCGTTAAACAGACCCCACTTCAGAATAACGGTTTCGCCGGCCATATCCGGTTCGACTTCATAGACGGTACCGTCGACCGTCACGCGCGCATCACCCCCGACCTTGCGGGATTCCGGTTCGCGGGCAAAGCGCCGGTACTGCTCCCAGGTGCACATATCCCGCAGTCCTTCTGGCGGTAAATTCGCCACCCAGTCCTGGATGCGGGAGTGATTCTGGTTGCGGTGGGGCAGGTTGTTGTACTGCGTCAGGTAGTGCCAGAGCCATTCGTTGGCCTGGTGCTCCGTCTCCGGCTTATGGAAGTGGTAAAGGGTTTCATGCGCTTCCTTGACGGTTCGGCAGGGGCGCTCAACCTTGCCCTTGGCGCGAGCCGAGGTACGGGTTCCGTCCATGCCGGCGGGGGTATGCGTCTGCCAGTCAATATGCAATTCCCGCATTACGTTACTGAATACCCGGCTTTTGGCCACGGGGCCGTTGTC
Source organism: Serratia sp. ME47 (assembly GCF_903970925.1). Taxonomy (NCBI): domain Bacteria; kingdom Pseudomonadati; phylum Pseudomonadota; class Gammaproteobacteria; order Enterobacterales; family Yersiniaceae; genus Serratia; species Serratia sp. ME47. The sequence goes on from NZ_CAJCKE010000020.1 coordinate 24,911, forward strand.
GAGATACAGCATCTTCGGGCGTCCCTGCAGATGAGGTTCCGGAAGCGATTTTGGTGCCATGGCATTGAACAAAAAGCGCAATGCCGATTCGGCATCTTCACCGTAACCGCAGCGATATTCCTGGTAGGTGACGCCACTGCGATCGTCCACGACGCTGAATATCGTCAGCGTCGGTACGCCTTTGGCAGGATCAACCCATTCTGGCCGCTCGATATGTTTGAGATCGGACGGAGACATATCGAACTGCCAGCAGTCGTTGCTGTATTCCGCGTGGAACCTGACTGCCGGCGGTTCCCGTAATAAACGGGATTGGTCGAGGCGAAACCGGGAAATATAACGGTCTGCCGTCTGGCGACGTAACAATCCTGGTGGCGCTTTGATCAGCCCCTGACCAACCTCGACCCCGTGCTCTTCGAGAAATTGTATCGCTCTGGACGTCGACAGGTGGCGACCGGATTTGTTGTTAGTGCGCAGTTTCAGGGCGACAATAATCTCGCAATACAACTCCAGCTCCGAGGTAGACAACATGTTGTTCCGTCGACTTGAGGGTGACGCCTTTCAGGTTCAGGGCAAAAACAATGTCCTGGGGTGCTGCCGGCGAGGCGGTCAATCCGCGTGACGGTAGGGTATCTCCTGGTTTCAGAAAGTCCAGCAACAGTTGCAATTCGGACGCCCCTTTCGGCTGGCACCACTGGTTTTTTCTGCACGAATAATTTCGCAGCCGGCATCGCGCAGGGTTTGAGTTTGTAAGGCTAGGTCCTGATCGTTGGTTGAAACGCGGGCGTACCCATACATAACGGCTATATTTGCGTGAAATGTCTTATTTGCCTCTAGATGGAAAAAAGTTAGCACGAGGACAGATTAAAAACAATCCTAATGAGACGTAAAAAGCGTCTCATGGTTTTTTCTTGTTGTGGTATACTCAAAAAGAATAATTAGTGGCGTCGGGAGGTGAATTTTGATTTGCAGTTATTGTGAGCACGTGAAGGATGATTGCGAGCATAAAAAGATAAAACGCGAGCACAGTGGCAGTTGTGGCAGTTGTGGCAGTTAATGTGAGCAAAAAAGCTGATAAACGCGAGCATGGGTGTTTTCAAACGCGAGCCGCTACAGGTATCCAGTTGGGTTTCCATCGCGGCATGGAAAAAGGGCGCCAAGAAGGTGAACGCGAAGCTGCACTGAAAATCGCCCGCATCACGCTAGCCAATGGCCTCGATCGCGATTCGGTTATGAAAATGACCGGTCTGACCGCTGATAACCTAGCGCAGATCCGCCACTAATCTTTTGCGTTGACGGGCAGGGTAGCCATTGACAGGTAACACCGCATCCGTTTCCCCGGAAAACACCACCTCAGCGCTCAGCCATCAGGCGTTCTGCGCCCTGGCAGCACTGGGGCTGGCTCGCCATGACGGTATCGCCGGCACGCCCTATACCGAAAACCTATTCCTGATCCGCTGGCTGGACATCACCTAAAAGCAAATCCCTAGGAGCGTGGCGATTGATATCCAGTGATTACAGTCGGTCGCGTCACCCAAATTGTGTTCGACGTAGACTCCTTCCTGTTTGATTATTCCATACGCCACAAATCCAAGTCGCTGGACATGCCATTTCTCGACACGAGCGCCGCGCCAGCCGACGCGTTACCGCCACTGACACGGCGGACCTGTGCTGGCGCCCGTGCAAGGCAATAGCGTAAGCGCTTCAGCACCGCTTCTATCACATGATCGTCTGACTCATGGAGAAGTACTTGCTGCCAGCGCGTTGCGGCACGCCGCCACAGCCCCCGCGACTCCAGACTCAGAGCCGTTTTATCATCAGCCAATGCAACAAAAAGCGAAGTGTTGCCACGACAATAATAATGTGCATTCATACAATCTCTCCTTATCGAGGATCTAGTATCAGTCATTCTTCTTATCGCTACTGGCGCACTTTTTAGCAAATACGTTATTCCAGATAATTCCATATTTACAATCATGAATATTCAAACCTCTGCAAGAAAATCTTTCAAAGGCAATATAAATTCAGATTAAATAGACCTGTTCACAGCTTACGCTTCGAATAGGCCCTAGTATACGCCATGATATGTATACAGGTGGAAGTAGCCAAACTAACGCATAGGATTATGCATAAGCGACTTACAACTGGCAACTCACAGAAAATGCCAAGTTAATTAATGGCGGGTCTGCTCTTGGGTTCAAAGATACTACCGTTAACTCTGAAACTGCACTAGAAGTTGCTATCAGCAAAAGTTTGCGTTGATAGCGGGTTATATGGCAACCTAGCCCCCCCATCAATCCTAAGAAAAAAAATCACACTTACAGACACACACAAATCATTTTAAGCCATTAGATGTGAAAGAAAAGCCGGATTAAAGCGACTTTTAGTTTTTTTTGAAAAAGATACAGAGATGATAGAGAAAGCCTTACTAAATGCAAAAATACAACCTTAAAGTTAATTAAAAACCTCCATCACCCCTTAGAAACAGTATGTGAGCACTCAAATAAAAAAGCAAGGGCGAGTAATGGTAATTTATTTTAAATGATGCGAAAATTTATCACAGAGAATGACAATGAATTTTTATTTAGCTCTAAAAAGCGTCATTCAAAATATTTTCAAGATATTCAAAAAAAATTAATCAAACCACTATTTACACTTCCTTTCTTATTTTAGAAACTGCGGTGCTGGGTGCCTCCCAGAGAATTGTGTATCAGCACCACAATTCGCGCAAACCGCCCAAACCCACAACCTAAATTTCTGATACGCCCCACCGCACAGGGGGTTTCACCACAGTGTAAATAGTTTAACCTTAAATCACTATAATTTACAATGGGATATCGTTTTTTTAATTCAGGACAGAGCTAATATCTAGCTTGGTACATACATTCGAGGAATGTGTAAATCAAATATTATTTACTACCTTACCATCCATAAGTATAAAGCTTATATTTCCTTCCCAATACTCAGCCAAGTAAACATCTTCAACTGCTAACTGACATGTAACCATCTTGTGCAGTAACCACTCAGGAGTCTTTCCTATTTGTTCAAGAGCCTCCTCCTGCACCTCTCCTTCTTTCATAACAATACACGATGGCACCTTATCTTCATCACGAGCGAGAGTTATCTGGCCACCCGGTTCTATTTGAGCATGCTTGATTGCCAGCAACGAGTGTATACCCTGTGCATGTATGTGCGATAACAAGCTGAATATATCTACTTTGTTTCTTTTGTTACGTATATTCTCCATCAAAAATCTATGATCTTTAATGATTGTAATCGGTTTACCAATCGTTATTTTTCTAAAAAACTGTATTCGTTTGCTTACAGAATTAAGCAATGATATCAAGATAACCCCCATAATAAGCACGATAATGTACTGATGCAATGGGATGGCATCACTATAGATAACACCACCAATGATCCCGCCAATAACAAAGTTTCCAATAAAATCAATGGGGGTCATTTGAGAAAGTTGAGTTTTTCCTGAAAGATTAAAGTGCGTCATCACGATAAGAAATCCGATAAGAAATTTCACCAAGACCAACATGTAATAGTCCATTATGACTTCCTCCCATAGTATCTACTTTCGCAAACATATTTGCATCAATAATAATGCCTTAGCAAAAAAATGCCTATAGCAAAGTTGTAGTGATAAAGCCTACAGCCCCCCCCCCTTGAATAACCAGGTTATCCAACTGGACACCGCTACCTATACCAAAGCTACAGTGCTAGGTTAAAAATTTGCAATATCAGGCGAATCGAGCGCGAGATTCAAGAATTTTCTTGCATCGAGATGCCCATATACCATTATGGTCATCCCTAAAATACGAATTACATATTTATACAGTCGATTATTGATAACAAACCAACAAAGTATTAACTCGGTTGGCCTCGGTGAAACATTCAAATCTTTTGTATTGATACAAAAAATCAACCTTTCCCGATTGCGCATTGAACACAGTGGATTAGGCGTTTGCATCAACAGGGAGGTTATTCTGCAAACCTCCAGTCACTGAACGTTTGCAAGGTCAGTCAGCGCCATCGCTCTTTTTTGATACTTTCTCGAGTACTTGCATCAGCAGCGCCGTTAAGACAAAGCACAAGTGCAAGCCTATATACATGAGAATTTTATCATCGGCGATGCTCTTTGATTCCATGAACACACTGAGCAAATGTATGGTTGATATGGAGACCACCGAGACAAAGACTTTGTTCTTAAGTGACTCAACGTCCATCCTGCCTATCCATGACAGCTCGCTGTTTGCTCCCTCCACGTTAAGACGGGAAACGAAGTTCTCATAGCCGGAGAAAACAACCATAACAAGCAGCCCCCCTATCAGAACAAAATCGACCATTGATAAAAGATGGAGAATTAGCTGCTCATTGTTGATATGTGGTGCCTCTCTAAAGAGCACCACAAACTCCAGGAAAAACTTATATGCCACAATAAACAATCCGGAAGCCAACCCCAGGTAGACCGGCGCCATAATCCATCTGGCTGAAAACATTATCTTTGAAAATAATTTCCCCATGAAAATCCACTCAACAATTTCAGTCTGTACATTTATACATCAGTAAATTAGCCTATATTTTTAAAGACCCAGAGCGAGATTGATGCCTGAGAGACACCGTCACAGGATCCCTTGAGGCAAGAACACTTTCGCCTGTTATTTAGGTTGCGTTAGTTCAATTAATTAATCCTTGGCATACAGTGAACATTTAATGCAATTAATCAGGAGTACTGAATCATTAGGTATATCAAGACTATTGCTACTAACAGTATAACTATAGAGAATGCTCTCCATCGACGTTCGCTTTTCGTCATCATTTCCTCTTTATCGTCATAGGCATCGTAACTTGTTCAAATTCTAATAGGGTTATTCTAAATAACCCTGTCATCATCTTACCTTTCTTATATTATAATAAAAAGGGTTGATTGTCGTTTATTTCAATTAGAAGGCATCGTGCCTTATCACCCCGCAAAATGTATCCCTCCATGAAAAGGCTGCGTAGCTGTGCGGTCGATGATATACGCATCTTAGTCATGGCGTTTCGCTTGTGAGAGCTGACTGTTTTATATGCAACATTATATTTTTTGGCCAGGCTCTTGATGCTGCCCCCCTCAATAATCTCTGTAATCATAACAATTTCACTGAGCGTGAGGTTAGACATCGGGGGACCAATGCAAGTGCGAGTACTGTGCGAAGGAATCTCGCCATCTAAAACTCGCTCAAAAAAGCGTAAAAATGAATCGATGTCTATTCTCTTAGGGATCTGCCAACATGGTTTCTTCATCTTGTAAGCATTAAGTTTTCTCAAAAACATTGTTGGTTTTGAAGTCCAAACAAGGCAAGTGACGGTCGGGTAATTCGTCGCCATGAAATGTGTAAAGTCACTCCAGGTTTTATAATTCTCCTTCGAACCATAAGCTTCCATTATATATATATTAGCAGGACCTTTCAGCACAATCAGGCGAATTATCTCGGAAATACTGGAGACAGTATCAGTTATGTTGACTCTGTCGGCCAAGCTCTCTCGCAAAATGTGAACCATGCTTTCTCGATGAAGCATCACCGGATCCATCACTACAACGTCTATCTTTTTTTTATATTTTTTCAAGATTGTAATGTCCAGGTAATAACAGGCACTAATGACCATCACGCAAAGCCCATTGGATTAATCGGGCACTGCATGATGGAAACGGTAAACACATATTTGGATAACTCACCGACCGTGGAACAGATGGCACTACTCGTAAACGAACGTCACTCCGATGATAGACTGTACATTGCCTGCTACAACCTGCCCCGTGGTTCGTGCATAGGAAGCCGTCAGGCCCAGGCTGACAGGACTGGTACCGACCGTACCGAGAGAGACATTCTTATTGGTAGCTACAATGCCATTACGGTTAGACAGCTGTACGCCCACACCGGTTGCAGGATTGGATGATGACGTATTGGTAAATATGGTGCTTGCCGTATCAGCCGTTGTACCTGTGAGATAATATGCCAACTGTTGATTTTTACCGCAATAGACAGACAGCGGCACAGCCGCCGTGCCGGGGTAATCCGGTAAAGTTACAGTTACATTTCGCGATGATACGTCACAGCCACCAGTTGGTAAAAAAACAGTATTAGCGGCATGTATATTCCAAGTAAACATATGCTCATTTCTATTACCACCGTTTGATTTATCTGTACCCACTTGCCTCATAACTAGCGTTGCAATTTTATCTCCAGCATTTATTAAAACACCACTAGCTTCAGACACAGGAGTTAGATACAGCTTTGTTTGCCAGCCCACAAACCCGCCATTGGTAAAATTATGATTTTTAGTTTCTGACGATGTAGGGAATGGATAAGTAGTGCCATAATAATCCAAGCTCCCATTAAAGTTTTGCAGAACACCAGAGAACGAAGAACCGGAAAGCAGTGAAACATTATCATTACGAGAGTTAGGATAGTCGTTTTTACAGGCAATCGAAGATGAAAAGTCAACAACAAGAACTTGTCCAGGCGTTAATGCTGGAGTCAGGTTTGCGTATATGTCCAAGATAGCATTGTTCGGATTAGCGGTGACTCTACCTGACGAGTCTTTGCAGGCAAAAGCATTAGCGCAAGATGAATATGCCATTAGGCATACAGAAGCCACGAGGGCAGCAACTTCTTTTTTCTTCAACACTTTATTTAGTTTTGAAACCAGTGTCATGACGTGACTCCTCAATTTAGGCGTAAGTGTATGTGACATTAATTACGGCCTGAATACTGCCTTGCTTGGCGTTGCCATTAACTGATAACGCACGAACCTGTAATGGCAGACTCGCTGACTGTGTGGAATCATCTACCTGAACCGCCTTGGTTTTTCCGTTGTTTAGGTTATTGCCACTGGTGTCCTGCAGTTCCAATTGAAGATTGGTTGCCCCACCCTCGTTTTTGTAATATCCCGTGCTGTCCGTTGTCCCCGTGAATGTTGCCGTGACTCTCGAAGTGCCTATTGGACAATTGGTCAAACTCAGCGTTACCGGATGCCAGGCTGAGCCCGAGCCGGCCTGTATATAATTAAATGTAAACAAGTCGCCCAAGTCTACCGTCGCCGATGGCGTTGATACGGTGCAGGGCTTGGCCACTACGCGTCCGTTGACCGTAATGGTCACGTCAGCTGCATGCGTGGCAACTGTTGTAGTAAAAAGCAACGCCCCCGCCAGCATAATGTTCTTGATAATGATCATCTTCAGACTTCCTTACTGAAACTCTAAGGTGAAATTGGCCGTCGCTGTCACTGTTCCTGCCATCACGGGAGCGCGCGTTGCCATTAAGCGTGCATAAAAGCCCAACGTATTGGGCTGGCCCGCCGTCAATGTCGTCCACTTCAGGGAGTCCTGAGCCGCATTTAATGGAATCGGAGTCTTGTCGCGATCCAGTATTTGCACTCCAATACCGCTTGCGGCGTTTGTTCCAGCATCAATCTTTAACAGGGTAGTGTTGTCGTTGTCAGAGGTTCCGACATACCCCACGCGAACTGCCGTCGCGGAACTGCCGCACTTGTCGAAGACAATCTTGAAAGGTATGGATGGCGTGACGGCCCCAACCCGGTTGAATTGCTTGGCCGCATTGCTCAACAAATCCACCGTAAAATCCTGAGAGTCAACAGAGACCGAGCAGGCATTGTCTTTTAGATAACCTGTGATGGTGATAGTACTGTCAGCCGCATGGGCATATCCCGCAACCAACGGCAACAAACACAGGATTGGAAGGTATTTTCTCATTGCGTCATCATCTCCTGCTTATCACCGGCAAATGGCAGAGGCATAGCTCAAAGCCTGGTTTTGACTGTCAGCCGGCAAACTGTACGTCGCCGTGCAGCGCTCATTTTCGCTATTGCCCCACTTCACGTTGACGTTACCTTTTGGCGCAAGGCCGGTAAGGTAAACTTGCCCGCCATCTGCCACGATGCTGCCTGACTGACCATCTCCGTAAGAGGCTACAGAGCCGAACGGGACTGGCTTGCCGTTGTTTGTCAATGTCATAAGAACCTTCAGCCCGACTTTGGCCTTGAAGTCCGCACGCACGACGGCTCCGCGTGTAGGAACGACGCTTAATACGGGTTCTTCCAGTTCGACGTTGTTCGCCAATGTATTCGTGTTCAAGGATATCCGATTCTCGCGGTAGTCCATCGCATAAGGGAGCACGGCATAACCGCGCCAATCTGTACGTACCCCTGTTTGATTCTCGACAGAAACGTGTTTCGCCCCCGGCGCCTTGATAAGCACCATGGTGTCATTTAGGGGCTGGCTGAAGGTGATGCCATTTTCGTGGGCAAGTACGCCACCACTGACGCCATAGTAAACCTGCTTATAGTCACCGCTGTGGCTATAACCGACGTTGGCGTTGCCGTAAGCGCCGCGGTAATTCAGCGCGGCGTTACCCGTTGCGCCGCTGTTACCATTACCACCGCTGTTATAGCCCGATTGCACGCTATAACTCAGGTTGTTATCTTCCAGCAGCGTCCCGTAAAGGCCGGCCGTATTTGTCGTACGTCCCTTGAAGTCTGTCGACGTGTTGTAACTGGCATTGGCATTTCGGAATACTGACCGGGTATCCGAGCGCATCCAGTGGCTGAACGGAATATTAATGTTGAAAGCAAGCAGTTGGTCTTTATCGTCGGACCAGGCATTTTTGGACAGACTATAACTCAGGCTCCAGCTGATATCCTGAATGGTGCTGTTATAACCAATCTGCAGCTGTTCATCTGAACGGCTGGTATTCCAGTAGCTTTGATGACTGCCTGTCAAGTATATCGTCGATGTCCGTCCAACCTGTTGCGTCACCGTCGCCTGCAAACGACCGCGCTTGCTGTAGTTCAGATTGTAATAATCCGTCAGCTTTGGTTTGATATTCACGATCCCGTCTTCACTAATCACGGAGTAACCGCTCATGCGTCGCCACGCGGTGTCGGCCAGAGAATAGAAGCCCCGGGTAGAATAACGGTATCCGACCAGTTGGAAATTGGTCCCTAACTCATTGAGCGATTTGTTATAGAGAAAACGCAGAGATTGTCCCTGATGCTTGCTGCCGTCAGGCAAGGTGGCATTCGCCTGCGTAATATCTGAAGATACCGCCCCGAGGTAGCCCAGGTTTTTCCCCACCCCGAGGTTAAAGGCACGATAGTCGTTTGAGGCACGTGTGCCGCCATAGACCGTCCAACCATCGGGTAATCCCCAAAGCGCCGTTCCCTGGAAAAACTTCGGCTTGTCTTGTTGTTCATTACCACTGCGGAACTGCCCTGCAGTCACCGCGTACTTCACCTGCCCTTCACGCTGCAACATTGGAACGGATGAGAAGGGAACGGTAAAGACCTGAACGGAGCCATCCGCCTCTTTCACCGTCACCTGCAGATCGCCACTGTTTCCTGCCGCATACAGATCACCGATAGTGAATGCGCCGGCGGGTACCGTGGTCTGATATATTTCATATCCGTTCTGCTTGACCGATACGCGTGCAGTACCACGTGCTATTCCATGTATAACGGGAGCAAAGCCGCGTTGACTGTCGGGTAGCATATTATCGTCTGTGGCAACCTGAAGGCCGCGGAAGTTGATACCTTCAAAGATATCACCGGCAGTATAGCCATCACCCATCGTCAGCCGGCTGCGCCAGGATACAATGTCACGTTCAAGCCATGTATTGACATGTTGCCAGCGATTTTCGTTATATCCCGTGCCGCTGCTGTAACTCCAGGTTGAGTTATCCCGCAGGCGCCATGCCCCCAGATTGAGACCCGTTTGCAAATTGAGATAGGAGTAATTACGGGTGCCGCCATTGTGACTGCGCACTTCACTGCCGGTATAGTTGTAATTGAGCAAACCGGCCGTAATACCATTATCCCAAAGCTCGGGAGCTATGTACCCTCTCGCCTGATTTCCCATGTAAGCCTGAGGAATGCTGATAGAAAGACGCTGGCGACCGACATCGAATGAGCTTGCAGCATCCGCAATAAGCCGTGTGAAAGGCACGCAGGCCGTGCTCTTCATTACGGCAATATCTGGAATAGTCAAGGTATTGACGCCAAGTGAAGCCAGCTGAGAGCGAGTGAGACACGGTTCCAGCTTGCTACCGTCATCACTCTTATCAAAGGTGATGTCTCGCGTCGTCACGTAACCCTCGTTCATGTAAATGTCGACACGATAGGTACCCGGCGGCGCATCAAGCCCCTTTTCGAAACTGGAGAGATCGGCAACCGATGCCGGGTCGTCAGCCAGGAACCGGGGGTTGAAGTAGTTGTCTGCGCGCGCGGAAAATGTCGAGGCCACCAAGAGCAATGCCAGCGGCGTAAGCATTGCTTTGTTTAGCGCCCGTTCCCGGATGTGGTATTTTTTCATTTTATCCGTGCCTGCTCCATAAACCAGGTGACTTGTCGCTACCGCACGCCGTCGTCAATGCCGGTGCTGCGTTACCTGCGTTGTTGAATCCATTGTTTTAGTGAATGACTCAGACCGTTACTGCAAGGTGCCTTTCATCACAGACGTGAGCGCACCGTAATCATTAATCGTGCGATATGTAATTACACTGCCGGCATCGCCCGGCAGTTTCACCGTTGCCGCCCCCATAGGCGGGACCATGACATTGGCTAAAGAACGTGTGCCGGCATTCAATTCGGTGACGGTCAGAAAATAGGGTGTTGGATTATTCAGTACCAGTGTGTTCGCATCGCGTTTAAACGTCAGTTTTCCGGGGGCCTGATCAGGGGCCATACTGAGATTTTGTGGGCGATACAACAATTTGATTCGGCTCGTTATCGCCAGTTGAAGCGTATTTTCTTGCTGTCTTGCCTTGTCCAGAGAAGGAATGGCTTTGACGTTGATCCAGAAAAGACTTTCGCGGTCTTTAGGCAAGGCGTTATTGGTAGCATCAATAATTCGCAGCGTATTTTCTTTTTTTCCCTGCATGAGGAACAACGGCGGAGTTATTACGAACCGGCCTTCTTTTTGACCATCATCGTTCTCGACCCAGGATTGAATAAGAAAGGTGTCTTTCTCATTATTGTTGTTCACACCCAAGGTGACCTGTTTCTGCTGTGCCGGATAAATAACGCGTGTTGCCCCAAGAGCCACGCCCGCTTCGGCTCGCGGAGTACAAAATACGACTGCCAAAGCCAGCAGTGAACCCATGACGTTTCCGGTCGTTTTCATTTTAATCACGTTAACCTCTTGGGGCGGATAACCGCCGTTTTAACCTTTGCGCGTGCTTATCTCTCCCGAGATAAAAGTGTCATACGCGAAAACGAATGTTTTATTGGTATGTCAAAGAGAACCAAGCCTGGGCATTAGCAGCACCACCGATAACCGTATTGCCGGTTGCCCGGTATTTGGCAACAAATTGCAAGATACCCGTTCCTTTGGTCAACGGTTTCCAAGACTGAGGTTCTGAATTAATGGGTATGAGTTGCCCCTGTTCATCGAACAACGCAATACCGACACCAGAGGCGATTCCCTCGCCTTCGCCAACCGACAGAACATCAGGGTTTTTGCCATCTGCTACGCCATGAAAGACGATACCGACGCGTTCACTGACATTGGGATTACAATCCTGGAGATGCAAACTGAATGACACCGGATCAATATCACCCTCTGTGTCTTTAAAGAGGTTGCTGCTGACCTGACCCATGCGAACAACCAGTTGCCTGTCACCCGCCTCAACCGTACAGGCTTCAGCGATGAGCTCCCCCTGAAAGCGCATCTGTCCTTCAGGAAGCGTGACGTTCGACTTGTTGCCGGCGATAGTCAGGGGAGCAATGAAAAGCAGGCAGAGTCCCAGTCTGGTTTTGAGCATCGCTTATTCCCTCTTTGATAGCTGAAAACAGGCCTTCCTGGCCTGATTAAGCATCCTTGCAGACCGGTGTTACTGGTACTGAACTTTAAAGTTGGCGTTCGCGTTGGCAGTACCAGGGGTGGCAGCACCAGTGGCAATGTAACGCGCCTGGAATGGCAGAGTGTTAGTACCATTGATCAGGGTAGCGGCAGTACTGTAGGTCTCGCCGTCGAATGCCAGCGCTTTGCCTTCACTGTCCAGCACCTGCACACCCACGTTGGTAGCACTGCCTGCAGATGAGCTTTCCAGAGCCAGAGCAGTTGGATTCTCAGCATTGACAGCTACACCAGAGAATGCAATGGCCGCTTTGGTTGCAACAGTAGTATCACAATCGTTCAGCTGAATATTGAAACCTACAGCGTCACTAGTTTTTCCAGCTTCGCTGAGCTTTGAGGTTTTAACCTGCCCCAGTCGGACGATTCGATCTACTGATTCAGCATCAACGGCGCAAGCAGCGTTAACAACTTCACCTTTAAAGTGAACGGTACCACCGTTAACGGTAGTAGTTGCTGCGTGAGCAAGGCCGACAGTCATCAGAGAGGCGGCAATCAAGGTGTTGATAAGACGGATCTTATGCATAAGTTCAAAACTCCATGTCTTGGTAAAGGCCAGAATTTGGCTTAACAATTTGATTCACATGTTGATTTATTCTTTTTGCCTGGATTCTGCTTGCGTTAACGCGAGCACGAAATGACAAAAAAAGTGGTCAAAATGAACCAATTTGTCTCTTTTGGTTCTTTAGGCTATAGGTCTGTTGTTTATTGGTTTTTTTTACTTTAAAAATCAATTTTATTAGTTAATTTAACTATCTGAATGAGGGGTATGTCGAGGGGGACGCTCGTGGCAGAATGATCACTAAGCGTCTTTGATAGTGTGTTCTCAGATTAATCTGCTATAGATATCTGATAAGCGGACTAAGATATGTTGATGTTCTGCGAACAAAAAGAATGCAAGAAGAATTGACTTGGCTCAAATTATGGATAAGACTATTTACAGTTTGGTTCAAATTGACTTGTTTATTCCCACTCCATTTTGCCAAACTTCTGCAAACCGAACATGATTACTTGACGTGTACAACACCGTATGTTGAATATTTCTGTGCCCCAGATAATCCTGGATCAGCCGAGTGTCTGTTCCTCTATTCGCTAGTGCGTAACCGCAAGAATGTCTCAGCATATGAGGATTGAGTGAAACAGCGATACTTGCCAAGATGCCGAATTTTTTTAACATCTTGTGTACTTGCTGGCGAGAAAGTGGCCCTCCTTTTTGCGAGAGAAAAATCCAGGGGGATTCGCAGCCTCGCCACGTTGCGCGCTCATTAAGCCAGGCATTGAGAAGTTTTAACTCTGATACAAGCAGAGGGTGTGTTGTCTTAAGGCCGTTTTTTAACCTGTTTACATGTACGACTTTATCGGTGAGATTGATATCAGAGAATTTTAAATGACAGAGCTCACTGACTCTGAAACCATGGATGAAGCACATTTGAATAAAGCACTCATCTCGCTTGGGAAAATTTCCCCTGCGTGAAGCTTCAAGCAACCGATCTATTTCATCTTGTGTTAAATACTTTCTTTTTTTCAAAAGAATGACTCCTGGGAATATGCCGCGTGTAAAAAATCGCTACCATCAAATAAGATTATTGTTATGAGATCCATTCTCTCAGGCGAAAGGAATGCGCGCAAGAAAATTTACATTCAGATTTTTTAAACTAAACCTTCTGTAGTCATGATCACACTTATTTTTCCGTGATCAATAAGAAACTTGCGTCATATCAGGTTTACATCGTATAAAGAAAGTTTTGCCTGGCTGCGCCATACTTTAAAAGAGGTATGCGTTCACGTCGTGTTCAGATTAAGTCATGAAAAGGATATCATTATGCAACATCATTACAGAAATGGGCCAACGCAGAATGTGATAAGCACCGCTAAAAAAGCGATCAGGACTCTTGTTTCAATCTGCCAAACGCGGCTGGAACTGGCGATAGTTGAACTCGAAGAAGAAAAGGCAAACATTGTAAAACTCTTCGTACTAAGCAGTCTTTGTTTGTTATTCACCTTGTTCGCTATACTTAGTGGTCTGGTACTTTTATTTTGGTCGATCGGTCCTGAAATGAGATTCATTGCTTTCGCCTGGACAACAGCTGCGCTGTTCCTACTTGCAGTGGTATCCGGGGTGTGGGTTCTGCTAAAAATCCGCAGCGCATCCTTGCTGCATAACACCCGAGAGCAATTGAAGAACGACCTGCAAATACTGGGAGCAAGCGATGAGTAAGTACCAGGAACGCGTGTCAAAGAAAAACAGATTAATAGAGCGTATCAATGCGCAGCGATCAAGTTTATCACATTGTACAGATCAACTTCTGACCGGCACCGAAAAGTTTGATCGTGGTTGGGATGTGCTCTTTCGCATGAGAGCATTCATCGCCTTGGGCGCAGGTATCGTCATGGTAAAAGCAATTAGAAAAAAACCATCGCGCTTTTATTTCTGGCCCAGGCGAGTCTTGGGTATCTGGAGCGCTTCAAGACTGATCAAAAACACGTTATCTAGAAGATAAAAATACGTTACGTTCAACCATCAACAATAAGGAAATATCATGTTCGAAAAAGCAGAAAACAAGGCCAAAGAATTTTCTGGTGCTGCTCAGGAGAAATTGGGGGAGTTGACGGGCTCTGCAGAACACCAGGCGAAAGGCGCTGCAAAAAAATACGCAGCTCAGGGAAGTGGGGCTCTGCAAGATGCTGCGGACGCCGTCAAGGAACAAGTTGAATCTAATCCTGCAGGGGCAGCAATTGTCGCAGGTCTGGCGGGTCTCGTTTTAGGTTTCCTGCTGGGCAGAAAATAAGTCTGTTACCTCTTAATAATTGCGCGTTTTTCTAAGGCCGTTATCGCGGCCTTTATTTTCATAACTCAAGTATCATAGGTATCAAAACATGGAACTGACTCAAGACGTAATGGTCACCAAAAAGGTATCGTGGGGCAGCATCGTCGGCGGTGTATTAACCGTCATGTCCATTTCATTGATGTTGTCGATTCTCGGCACCAGTCTTGGACTGGCTATTGTAGACCCTCTCGGTGAGGATGCCGATAATGGGGCGAGCATGACCATGCTGTTTTGGACAGGTGGGTCCATTATCGTCAGCCTGGCTGCTGGGGCTTTTGTTGCAGGCCGACTGGCCGCTAATGATGGCTTCATTCATGGTTTCCTCGTCTGGGCCACATCGTTGATTATTACCAGCATACTAGGCGCAATGTTGGTGGGTAGCGCAGTTAAAGCTACCGGCAGCGCCATCGGCTCACTGGCCTCTGCATCTGGCAGCATTCTCTCCGGAGCCGGCTCTATCGCAGGAAGCGGCATTCAGGAAGCGGGTAATCTGGGGGGTAAGATATTTGAGGGTCTGGATATCGATACCAATGTCGAACCTCAAAAACTTCAAGCTAATGTGAAGGAGGCACTGCGCAAGAGTAAAATTCCTTCCTTGCAGCCGGAGTTTGTGCAGCAGCAACTTAATGGAGCCAAAGAAGACATCGCCTCAGCGGTTAAACAATTGGCTACTCAACCCAAGGACGCAGATGCCATCATTAAGAATGTTATGGATAAATTGCAGGAACGAGGCAAATCCATCACTAAAGATGTCGATCGCAACACATTAACAAAAGCCTTGGCTGATAATTCTGATATGACACAAGATGAAATTAACAAGGCCGTAGATAATATCATCGAAGCAAAAGAATCAGCCGATAACCTGCTGAATCAGAAATTCGAAGATGTCCAAAAGAAAATCGAGGACGCCAAACAACAATATGATGAATTTAAACAAAAAGCCCTGGAACAGGCAGCAGCAGCAGCATCTGCGCTGGCTAAATCTGCTTTCTGGACTTTCATCGCGTTGGTAATTGGCGCCATTATCAGTGGATTCACGGGACGCCTTGGCGCGAAATCATCTAGAAAACACGCCTAAAATCACTTAGCAAAATTAACCTGGAGCAAGATAAGAATCTTGCTCCTTGAAAAAACACAACAGCTCACTTAAACCATCCTCTGTTACAAACATATTGGGTGAGCTAAGCGTGGTTACAACATATTCTCAAAGGGATCATGAAATGTGTTCAACGGAAACTAAGAAATATACTGAGAGTTTCAACAATGTGTCTGAAAAAGCAGCTCAGCTGGAGTTGGCTAAAGAATGGGGAGTTGCTGCTGAATACTGGTTGATAGCCAGCCAACGCGCTAAGTCACACGATAATCAGGAATGGAGTTATAGCCGTTATCTTTTTTGTCAGAGAATGCGAAAGAACGATGGAGTGTGGAAGAAAGCACATTTCTCTTGACACTAACTTTTAAGGGGTTTGAGGGCCAATGGAACGAAAACGTACGTTAACAAGATAATGTGTTGTTTAAATTGAAGTTTAATATCTGGACTGACCCCACCCCGGTAGACGATCCTGCCCTATAGTTTGGACTGACCCCACTCCGGTAGACGATTCTGCCTTATAGTTGGACTAACCCCACCCCGGTAGACGATCCTGCCCTATAGTTTGAGCATAGGGGGAGCATATGGGCACACCACGATTTACACCTGAATTTAAGGAAGAAGCCGTCCGTCAGATAACAGAACGCGGTTATTCCGTTGCCGAAGTATCCGACCGTCTGGGCGTTTCTGCGCACAGCCTCTACAAGTGGCTACGGGCTATCAAGCCTGATAACAGCGAACAGCATGCCCGGGATTTACTGGAAGCCAAAAGCGAGATCCTGAAACTACGGGCACAGCTAAAACGTACCGAAGAAGAACGGGATATCCTGAAAAAGGCCGCGCGGTACTTTGCAAGGGAGCCCGACTGAAATACCGCTTTATCAATGAGCACCGCACTGTATGGGATTTGATGACGATGTGTCGGGTACTGAATGTCGCCCGGGCCGGGTTCTATGCGTGGCTGCGCAACCCGGTCTCGGCGCGTGATAAAGATAACCAGCGTCTGCTGATACTTATCCGCGACTCATATTCGCTGAGTGGAGGCGTATACGGTTACCGGCGAGTTCATGGCGATCTGAACGAAATAGGGAAACCTGCGGTAAAAACCGGGAGGGTCGTATTATGCAACTGAACCGGATCAAAGCTGTACGCGACTATAAAGCGCCACGCCTTATCGCCGGCCGACCTTCAGTGATAGCTCCTAATCGCGTACAGCGGCAGTTTACCGTTGTTCGGGCCAATCAGGTCTGGGTCACCGACATCACTTATAGTGTGCCCGGAGTTCAGGGTGAGCATGGATGCTCAAATGAACCACGAGTCTGTCTGGAATATTGAACCGGTAACTCACGATCAGGAGCCCAACAATCCCACCGAGTGTAACGGTGGAGAACCTGAGCGGCAGTCCCGCAGGGTGATGTAACCCGCTGACAACGGGGATTGAGGCGAGATCACTAAGCCAAGATGCTCCTCAAGGTTAAGTACTGAAAGGCTGAAGAACATGAACCCGTTAATCCGCCTCTATGGGTCGAAAATGTCACCACGGCCTACGTGATCTGACAGGTCGTGCAGGAGTCACTGGCAGTGATACGTAAGCACTACCGGTCGAAGGTGTTTTGGTATGTATGCGAAACACCGGGACAGCAGCGCCTATCACTCTCGCGTTGCTGGCTTTGCCAACTTGCGGCAAGCAAGGATAAAGAGTGCGACGGGCAGCCTTCTCAGTATGTCTGTGTCCAGGCAGGTAAACAGGGGAAGGTCAGCGACGGATGTTAAGGAGGTATGGCTCCGATGACGCACTGGCTGGCGGAGCTTCCGTAGTAGTCCGCGATGGGGAAAGTCCATTACATGGCAAAGGGAAGCAATTTAAATGTGTTTGCGACGTGAATTAACTGACCTAACGGGGTGAAGACCTTTGATAATCAGCGAAATGCAACGCAAGCTTGCCACATGGGCAGCCACCGATCCCTCCCGACGGATTGAACGGCTGCTGCGCCTGATAACACAACCTGTATGGCTGGCTGAAGCGGCACGGATCACTCTGTCATCAAAGGGGGCGCATACCCCCGGCGTTGATGGCGTGAACAAAACAATGCTACAGGCCAGACTGGCTGCTGAGCTGCAAATCCTCAGAGATGAATTACTCTCAGATCACTACCAGCCCTTGCACGCCAGACGGGTTTACATCCCTAAAAGCAACGGCAAACCGCGACCACTGGGTATCCCCGCGTTGCGGGATCGTATTTTTCAGCGGGCTATGCTGATGGCGATGGAGCCGATATGGGGGAGTGATTTTCATACACTCTCCTATGGCTTCCGGCCTGAACGCAGTGTCCACCACGCGATCCGCACGGTGAAATTACAGCTCACCGATTGTGGGGAAACACGGGGCCGATGGGTGTTCGAAGGCAACCTGTCCAGTTACTTCGACACCGTACATCATCGACTGCTGATGAAGGCCGTGTGCCGCAGGATCAGTAACACACGCTTTATGAGCCTGTTGTGGAAAACCATCAAGGCCGGGCATGTTGATGTCGGTCTCTTTCGGGCGGCCAGTGAAAGCGTGCCGCAAGGAGGCGTAATATCGCCGCTGCTGTCGAATATCATGCTCAATGAGTTCGATCAGTATCTGCATAAACGCTATCTGTGCGGTAAAGCCCGAAAGGATAGATGGTACTGGAATAACAGTATCCAGCGAGGCCGAAGTTCTGCTGTCAGAGAAAACTGGCAATCGAAACCCGCGGTGGCTTACTGCCGCTATGCCGATGATTTTGTTCTTATCTTCAAAGGCACCAAAGCACAGGCAGAAGCCATCAGGGAGGAGTGCCGGGGCGTGCTTGAAGACAGTCTGAACCTCAGGCTGAACATGGACAAGAACAGAATCACCCATATCAATGTCAACGCCACGATCTTTGACCGTTTGGGGTGCGGACGATTTCCTGGACTGATTTACTCTGTGATTCCAAGTTGTCGCCGATTCACTTCCGGGTTGACTGCGCTCAGAGACAGTTTAATACGTCGATCGTTATACCATCGGATGTAAGCATCCACATGCTGCATAAAGTTTTCCTACGTCACGTTTGACCACTCACGACCGTAATACATTTCAGTTTTCAGCAGACCGAAGAACCCTTCGCACGCCGCATTATCCGGTGAACATCGCTTGCGGGACATCTAGCGGATAAGACCTGCCGCATTCACCCGCGCCAGCCATCCCGGCCAGCGGTAATGCCCGCCTCTGTCACTGTGGATGGCCGGACGGTCGCCTGCGTTTAAAGTGCCGATCGCACTTTCCAGCATCGTATTCGCCAGCTCTGCATCTGGGCGTGTACTGAGCGACCAGCTCACAACTTTGCCATCGAAGCAGTCTACCACTGGCGACAACCACACTTTACCGGCCGGAAGCTGGAACTCCGTGATATCCGTCAGCCATTTTTGATTAGGCAGCGTCGCTTTAAAATCTCTGGCGAGAAGATTGTCGGGCGCGGGGCCTATTTCTCCGCAGTACGAGCTGTAGCGTCGGCGACGGGAACGACTGACAACAAGCTGCTCTTCCACCATCAGCCTGCGCACCATCTTTTCAGAGAGCCGCAGACCTTCCTGCTTGAGCATCGCATGCAGGCGACGATAGCCATAACAACGGTAATTGCCGTTAAATATCTCTGCCATTGTGGCGCGAACAGTCACGTATTTATCCCCCGAACGCAGAGCCGCCCGGTGATAAAAATAACTGCTACGTGCCAGTGCCAAGACACTCAGCAGTTCTGCCAGAGGATACGTTTCTCTCAGGGCATCAACGATCTTTGTTTTTTCCCTGTTTGTCAGAGTGCTGACGCTGATGCCCGGGTCTTTTTTTGTGATTTCCTTCGCTTGTTTCAGGATATCCAGCTCCATCTGCTGACGCTGTATTTCCTGATTAAGTCGGGCAATTTCCTCCCGCAGCTCATCCCGCTCATCCTCAGGGGAGGATGCATTGTGTTTGCGCATGGCCTGGTAAGCCCCGTTGCCTATGATTTCATCTTTCCATTTATACAATACCGTGCGACTGACACCAATATTTCTGGCGATTTCACCGGCAGATACGCGTCGTGTACAGAGCGCCATAACTGCCTGACGTTTCAACTTTGGTTCAAAGGGCAAATTCTGATTGATCGTACTGGTGAAGGAAAGCCGTCTGTCGGGGTGAAGTTCGTTAACCCAGCGAGCCAGTACATCACAGCAGGGATAACCGAGAGCCCTGGTGGTAAATGCTAGGCAGCAACCATGGTTAAGATAATGTTCAACAGCAGTCTGCTTTTGCACATCTGAGTAACATGGCTTACGGCGTATGGTTTCTGTAGTACCGCCACTCGCTTCCCATAAACGGATCCAACGTCGCAGATTTCTTTTAGAGGGGTATCCCAGCTCACGAACCACGGGAGCCAGTTTTTTGCCGTATTTAAAGTAAAGCCCAATTGCGCGGATCCGTTCTGCTTCGGTAAATATTGTTTCTCTCCTGAGAGTCCAGGAAATCGCCCGCCCCCCCTTTAGGGACTTATATCACTGGCGCTGACATCAATGACGGTTTTATCTTTCTGGGCCACCGGATCATCCGCAAACGCAGTCGTTACGGCGATCTGCGGGTGGTCTCGACGATCCCGAAGGAGAAGGCTAGAAACTTCGCAGCCTCGCTGACGGCACTGTTATCAGGCAATTACAGTGAAAGCAAAGTCGATATGGTTGAAATGCTCAACCGGAAACTGAAAGGATGGGCCATGTTCTATCAGTTCGTTGATTTTAAGGCCTAAGTATTCCGTTATATCGACCGTGTCGCGTTCTGGAAGCTGGCTCACTGGCTGGCCCGCAAATACCATACAGGAATCGCTTCCCTGATGAGGTGGTGGTGTAAATCACCAAAACCGAGTCAGAGCAAAACGTGGGTTTTATTTGGTAAAACCAACCACGGCAAGCTCAGCGGTGAAGCGCTGTAACGGTTGGTGGGGCAAGGCAAGAAGCTGTTCCGCTGGCGTCTGCCTGAAGGTAATCCCTATCTGAGGACGGAAGCCAAAAACACATACACATCGCGTTTTACTGAAGTGGCAATGGCGTTCGCCAGCGTTTAAATGGAAAGCCGGATGCGCTGAAAGGTGCACGTCCGGTTCGGAGAGGAGAGGCAGGGAAATAGTCCGACTACGCCTTGCCTCTTACTCTACTCCGGACCTGGCAGGGATGGTTTTATCTGGCGGTGGTTATCGACCTCTTTGCCCGTAACGTGGTGGGGTGGTCGATGAAGCCGACCCTCTCACGCGAACTGGCACTGGATGCGCTGATGATAGCGGTCTGGCGACGTAAACCGGACAGCGAGGTCATCGTGCACTCAGACTAGGGCAACCAGTACGGCAGCGACGACTGGCAACGGTTTTGTCGGGCCAATAACCTAGCACCCAGTATGAGCCGGCGTGGCAACTGTTGGAATAATGCGGTGGCCGAATCGTTCTTCAGTTCACTGAAAAAGAACGCATCAGGAAGAGAATATACAAAACTCGGGATCTGGCTCGGGCAGATATCTTCGATTACATTTAAGTGTTCTACAACAGGGCTCGGCGTCATAGCCACCTCGGCGGCGTCAGTCCGGAGGCCTTTGAACAGGCCTCGTCGTGGGGGCAGTCCAGTTCAGATATGGTGTGAGCGTTTTTCAAAATTTATAGGTTCTGCAGTATATCAGCATGAATCTAGATAATAGATATTCATAATCGAAATTTATAATATGAAAACTAGAGAGTGATAAAAAATGTCGATAGACTAAAATGATTGAAATTAGTATTATCATACTTGAATTTTAAATTAAACAGTTGGTGATTTGCACTTTGTATGTCAGCGCACCTAGATGCGCTGGCTATCGAGTCGAAAGCTGACGAGTAGCATCACGTCAATTATGATGCAGAAGTTTATTGACATTTTAGGCAGACAAGTTTAACAAGTTTTTTTTCAAAAACCGGATAAAGATTTGTAGTTTAAATTATTTCAAATATAAACTCATGTCCCAAACACCAGAGAAACGGCCTGAGTTACTGGCAGTATACAGGACTGTATGTTGTATATTCCTGTGTCCAAGATAATCTTGTATAAGGCGTGTATCAGCCCCTGTGTTAGCAAGAGCAAAACCACATGAGTGCCTCAACATGTGCGGATGAAGCGGAAAATTTAAACCGGCGAGAATACCACACCTCTTTATTATATTGTATATCTGCTGTCGTGACAGTGCTTTACCTTTTTGTGATATAAACAACCATTTAGAGTCACTCCCGTTGAGCTGTTTCCTTATCCCAAGCCATATTTCAATGATTTTTTTTTCACATTCAAGCAGGGGTTGAGTTGTGGACAGACCGCCTTTCAATCGCTCAACATGAATAATACCACGACAGAGATTTACATCCGATAATTTCAACTTCACTATCTCACTAACGCGAAAACCATGAAGAAAGCACAGTTGAATCAAGCACTCATTCCTCACAGCATGCTTGCTAATTTTAGATGCCATTATTACCTGCCTTACTTCATCTTCAGTAAGGTACTTTCTCTTTTTTTCAATTCTCAATTTGGACCCGCCAACTATAAAAATGTCACAACCAATATAATGAGAGCAAAAAGAAAAATCAAATATAATATTTATCTCACCTAAACCTTACTACTTAAGAAGAATCTCTTAAACATGTCAGTATGGTGGTACATATGTAAGATGATAAGCCGCAAAACGAAAGCAGAGTAACTTTCACTTGCAACACCTGGCAGATTTTGAATATTATCGAGCTTTTTTATCTTAAAGTTTATTTAGCTATTTTTATCCAAAAATCTTGACTTATTAATAAAAAGCTTATTGTTATATTTTTTCTTTGCATTTGCAAACTCTTAATACAGCCTGCCAGTGTTTCTGAACTATCTCCGTATCCGTAGGAAAGACACGTTCTTCGGTCAAGATCTAACTGCTCCTGCGGTGACATACAAGAGGTTAGTATTAAAGTTATTACTAAAGCAACGACATATATTTTCACGATAGCACTCTTAGCTTAAAAGCTGCATTCAAGAAAAAAGGCCCGATAGTTATATTGACGAGGGTTAAGTTTAATCGCTATCTTTATTTTCCTGAATTTCCAAATCTTCAATAACCAGACAAATTTCAGCAACACCATCACGTTTACTGCTAATTATCTTAGGGGTTATCGGGTCGCGCAAGGGAACTTTCCCCCTGCGCTCCCACGGAACCGGACGTGGCAGTCTCCCGTCATCCGGCTCTTGTCGTTGACCGTTCACGCCGCGTACAAATTTCCCAGTGTGCAAACAGGCAAGGCTTAGCGCTCTGTATCCTTCTCAACCATTCATATGCCTGAGCCAGGCTACCGTGTACCCGCTTATATTTGCGGGCGACCCATTTCGCAAGGTGCAGATCTATATGACTGGCTATACAGTCCATCGCTGACCGATAAAAGCGCCCATAGTACTTAATCCAGCCTCGTAACATGGGATTGAGCCAGCGTGCCATTACTCCAGAGACAACGGGGTTTTGTGACTCAGATCCCAGCCCCGTACCGTCTGCCGGATTGCCTTCGCAGCTCTGGCGCTTATAGCTGGCAGGAAATTCACCGACAGCTCTCCCTCTTTCGATAATGACTTTCTTAGCCTGAATGTATAGCCCAGAAAGTCGAAGCTGATTTCAGGATATGCCCCCGTTCTTTCCCTGTCCTTGCAGTAGACGACTTTCGTCTTGCCCGGACTCATTTCCAGCTTACATTCACCCAGGCGCGCTCTGAGCCTGTCGCGCAACATTATTGCCTGCGCATGGCTCTTGCAGTGGATGACAATATCATCAGCGTATCGCTCAAATCGGACGACAGGAAATTCCCGTTTTATCCACATGTCGAATGCATAGTGCAGGAACAGATTTGCCAACAACGGTCTAATGACGCCCCTTGCGGCGTACCTTTATCCCTTATCTGCACCGTCCCATCCGGCATGTGTACCGAAGCGGTCAGCCATCGCTCAATGTAGAGCAACACCCACTTACAATCCGTGTGCTTGCGCACCGCTTTCATCAGGAGTTCATGATCGATGTTATCGAAGAACCCTTTGATATCTACATCCAGCACCAAGTCAGTGCGCCAGCATCACTGCCGGGCTCGCTTCAGGGCATCGTGCGCAGATTTGTGCGGACGGTAGCCATAGGAGTCATCGTGGAATAGTGGCTCCAGAATCGGCTCCAGCATGTTTTTGACCACTATCTGCGCGATGCGATCCGCGACCGTAGGTATCCCCAGCGGTCTCGCTCCACCCGTTGCCTTTGGTATCTCAACACGCCGAACTGCTGACGGCATATAACTGCCCGAGGCTATTCGATTCCAGATTTTGTATAGGTTCCCCACAAGGTTCTTATCAAATTCCTCAATCGACTGGCCATCGATTCCGGCAGCTTTTACCTTCTTGTACGCGCTCCAAACAGCCTGTCTGGATAACGCAAACGGTTTGGACTGGCTCACAGGCTCCTCCCGCTTGCGCGGTTGACCTGTAATACAGCCCCAACGACTGGCTCCCTTCGCTCCACGCCCATTACAGGCGCTTCATCACTACTACGGAACCATCTGCTCCTGTGCCCCGCATTGGTACTTAGGCGCTTGCAGGGTTTCTGCTCGACGCCGCTCCCTTCGCATCAGGACGACAGGTTCCCAAGTTCCATGCCAGAGCCTGTGTTGTGCTCATGCTGTCTATCTATATGCCGGATGCCGACCAGCCAGTAACCAGATAACCGCTGGACTTATCACGCATCGCTTAGAAAGCGCGTTTTTGACATCATCTTGTTCCTTTCGACACTGCATCTACAGTTCACTCTCGTTCATCTTCACAACACATACATGACGCATCTGACTGCGCCTTTTCCCTGACGCTCACCACCACCGCTCTTAACGGCAGCAGCTCAGGGTAGTTTGAAGGCTGCGTCTGGACGCCGCCTCCGAGGAGCCGACCCTCATCTCTCGCACAGCATTGCCCCCTTATTTGCCACCGGGTGCATTCGTGGCACACCTACGCCGGAACCCCAGATTTTTCCGTCCGCCAAAATTATCCCCAGTTGAGCAGCTTTATGCCGTCAGCGCGCAGTTGACCATTTGGGGATATGTGGCGGTACAGCGTTTGCCAGGTTATCCCCAGCTCCTGGCATAACGTACTGACTTTCGTCTCTGGCCGCCCCGTTGATGCCAGTGCCAGTCTTAATTTTATTGGCGTCATTTTATAAGGCCGTCCGCCGTTTCTCCCGCGGGCTCTTGCTGAGGCCAGGCCTGCAGTCGTTCGCTCTGCAATCAGTTCGCGCTCAAACTCGGCCAGTGCGGCAAAGATCCCAAAAACAAGCTTGCCGGCAGCTGTCGTGGTATCGATAGTCGCTCCGTGACCGGTCAGTACCTTCAGGCCTATCCCTCGTCCGGTAAGGTCATGCACCGTATTAATGAGATGACGAAGGTCGCGACCGAGTCGCTCAAGTTTCCATACAATCAGGGTGTCATCTGGCCGTAGGGCATTCAGCCAGGTAATAAGTCTAGCGCGATCTTCTCGCTTGCCCGATGCCCAGTCTTCATAAAGATGGGCAGCGATGAGCGCATCACGCTGTAAATCATTCACCTGAGAACCATCTGCTTTTGATACCCGCATATAACCAATTAACATTTTACACTTGTCACATATACGACCGGTTGAGTGATAATCATTGAAACAACTATTTTGACGCTGATTTTGTCACATAATCTGTAATTTATTCAATGTCATGCAAATCATATGGGCTTTAGTTCTGGTGACGGAATTTTCTGGGGCTCCGGCGGACAACCTCATAGTGCTCGCAAAAGGCGGCATAGCGCGCCGTCTGTTGGGTCCGATCCCCCTCTGACAGTGAACACCAGGCCGCCGACAAGCTGTCGGTGCGGATCTCTACGGGCACACCGGCCAGTTGGTGCAGGGCATTTTGCATCCCTTCAACCAGCGCACTGTAGCTTTCACCGCCGAGAACAACGCTCATAAAGCTCCAGTGGCTCAAGGGCAGACGGAAGTGGAACAAGCGATGGGACAACAGCTGACCGGCGATGGTAACGTTAATACCTTCAAGCTCGATGAAATCGACGAAGGCCCGCGCACCTGGCTGATGTTCCTGGATAAACATGACCTCCATCTCGGCACCATACTGACTTCTCCAGGTTCTGATGCGACGTTGCAACGTACGCAGGGGCGAATTGGAGTATTGGCCTGTGGGAATTCTGCAAATGCTCAAGCACAGTGATCGGCGTTAGAGCCGGTTGCTGTTTAAGCAGCGGCAGCACCTCGGTTTGCCAGACCTGCTCAAGCGGATCTTTACGTGTTCGCCTGTGATGATGGCCAATGGGCTGGAGCTGGCCTTCGTCGAGCCTGCGGGCTGAACGGACAGAGATACCGCTTCTGGCAGCGGCGTCTTCTTGAGTCGCCCCTTTGTTGCGATTTTTCATATAGAGAATGACCTGTTTGTCGGTAAAAGTCACAACATCTCCATGATTGAATAGGTTGTGATCTCAGATTACAAACAGGCCAGATTAATTGTCGTCAGATAGCTGGCATTCATCGAACGTCAGGAGAATGTTGTGCTGCTCGGACCTTCTGGCGTCGGCATGACGCATCTGCCGACGACCATTGGCTATAAGGCGCGATGGCGGGTTCAAGCATCCGGTTCATTACAGCCGCCGACATGATGCTGCAACTGGTGGCGTCACACCGTCAGGATTACCTGAACCGCGTCGTAGGTAAACCTAAGCTGTTGATCATCCACGAAGTGGGATATCTGCTGTTCGGTCAAATGGAGGCGAACCTGTTCTTCCAGGTAGTCGTTAAACGGTATGAGTCAGGCTGCGTGATCCTGATCAGCAACCTGCCGTTTACGCAGTGGTCCGTATCGTTTGGTGATGACGAGACGCTGACGGCAGCGATGCTGGATCGGCTGCTTCACCATGCTCATATCGCCCAAATCAGCGGCCAAAGCTATCGACTGAAAGATAAGCTGAAAAGCGGACAACTTCAGAAGAAAACTAAAGCAGCAACGCTCGAGTAATTCAAAGGGGGTGGGTCAGAATTCAATCGATATTGACACCACAGAATAGATAGATTAAAAACTAGCTCAGGAGATGAGCTAAGGGATGATCGGACATCACTGGAATGGGTGATCGGAAAATATCGGAATCAGATATCGCCGGAATAGCCGATCGGACACGTCGGAATCTACAGTACATCGACGCGCCTGCCGGTCTCCCTGTAGTTATGCGCCGATAACGGCGGACAGAAAAGTACCGGCGTGGTGCTGACAACCCGTTCCTCCTCGCCGACTAGTAGTCTCTTCCGGCGTCACGGGACAGCGGTTTTCGGCATGACCGCCGGAGCCGGAGCCTAAACGGCAACGTTACCGTTCATGGTTAGGAAACTCAAGAAAGGTCGATTGGGTTTCCTAACCATCAAGGGTAGCTCAGAATTAGATCGGTATTGAAAAATGTGAATTCTTTATTAATTAATTTCCAGCTGATTTAAAGTATCATTCGTTTTAGTTATAAAACTATTGCACGAGTTGGTTCATGTGCGATAAGGAAAATTTCTTGTTGTTACACGACCCGTATGAATTGGAATAAAATTTATAGATAGTAAAGATGTTAGAGTAACAAAATGCAAACATTGAACAAGTAACAGACTCATTTAATCTTAGCCCAACTAAATAGGAACTGAAATGAAAAAAATATTATGTGCTTTAATAATATCACTTGCCGCTCCAATTAATGTGTACGCATCTAACTATAGTAAATGTGAGGACTATCGTCAGGCAATTAAGTTATTCTGCAATAATAAAGCTGGAACATGGAAGGATGGTAGTGCTGGGGCTTGTTTAGGCGCTCAGCTCGGATTTGCCAGAAACAATTGTTAAAAGTGGTTTCATCTAAGAACAGTAGCACGGCTATGTCATGCTGCTGTTCTTATGTTGCCAGTCGCAGTCGGGCAGGATGTGCTGCTGCTCGGCAATCCACTGCTCGGTACCTTTGAGGCCGCAGCTGCTGCAGGCCTTGGACTCGCAGGTCTGGCAGAAAAAGCGGGCATGGGTGCAATCCGGTGAGGCACAGCAGTAGCAGCGCACGCCCATGAGGCAGGTGCCGCAGGCGAGCATGCGCTCGACGGCGAGTTTGGTCCATTCGCGACGGTGGGGGATGCGGCACCGTGTTGATGTTAGACTGGGGCTTAAAGACGGTTGAGGCAGCAACGCTGCCGTGCTCGCACCGCAGGGTCGCTACGTTCGCGGTGAGGATTTTTTACGTGAACTCACCGAGTTCATGCTCAACCGCATCATGGAATCCGATGCTACTCAGCGTATCAACGCGGAGCCGCATGAGCGCAGTGACGAGCGTGAGACCTACCGCAACGGCTACCGTGACCGCCAGTACACCACCCGACCCGGCACGCTCGACCTGCGTATCCCAAAGCTGCGGGAAGGCTCGTACTTTCCGTCATTCCTCGAGGCCCACAGACTGTCGGAGAAGGCGCTCAATGCGTTTATCCAGGAAGCGTGGATAAACGGCGTCTCTACCCGCAAGGTTGACGCGCTGGTCCAGTCGATGGGATGACCGGCATCTCCCGCAGCCAGGTGTCGTCCATCTGCCGCGGTATCGATGAGCGTGTGCAGGCGTTCATGCAACGACCACTGGAAGGCGAATGGCTCTATCTGTGGCTGGATGTGACCTATGTGAAGGTACGCCAGAGCGGCCTGGTGGTCAGCGTGGCGGTAATAATCGCCTGCGCGGTCAACTCGGACGGACGCCGGGAAATCATCGGGATGGGTATCGGCGAGTCGGAGGCCAAGGCGTTCAGGCTGGCCTTCCTGCTGAGCCTGAAGGAGCGGGATCTGGAAGGCTTAAAGTTGGTCATCTCCGACGCGCACAGCGGGCTGAAGGCGGCGATACAGCAGGGGTTCTGTGCCAGTTGGCAGCGCTGCCGGGTTCACTTCATGCGCAAAGTGCTGAGCCGCGTCAACAAGTCGAACCAGTCGGTTTCCGCGCGGCGTTGCAACAGGTGTTCGTGCAGACCGACGAGAAAAGCGCCCACGCCACCTGGCGTGAGGTTGCAGGGCAACTGGAAAAAAGCGCGCCGGCGGTTACGGAGATGATGGATGAAGCAGAGGCGGACGTGTTAGCGTACTTCGGCTTCCCGAAAGCGCACCGGGTAAAAATCCATTCAACCAACACACTGGAGCGCCTGAACAAAGAGGTGAAGCGGCGTGCCGACGTGGTGGGCATCTTCCCCAACGAAGAGATCATCATGCGGCTGCTGGGTGCGGTCCTGACGGAGCAGAACGAAGAATGGCTGCTGCAGAACCGCTACCTGCCGCAGCACAGCATGGCAGAGATAGACCAGGCAGCTAAACGACGCGCTGCCCGTCAGCGCATAACAGGCCTGTTACCTGACCGGAAGGCCGTAACTGAATTTACACCACCTTGACGGACTCGACCTGTTTCACGCCCAACGGTTTATCGAACAATTTCGCGGCATACACTAATTTTGGAAATATAAAATTTCATCAAGCAGCCCGCTGGCTGCTTTATCAGATTATTTACAATCGTCGGAAATCTTTACGCAAGGCGGCTTTGAGAACATCATCATTCTCAGAAGTAAACACAGCAATTCCCTTTACCTGTTTACCTTCTTTCAGGGAACCAGAGGTTAAAACCTCATCAACAGTATCGAGTTTATATTCTTTCTTGTCTGGAGAGTAAGCCTTTAGGCAAATCTTTAATAAATCGACAGTATCAGCAGATAATTTTGCTAAGGAAACCTCAAAGGTTTTGGTGTATGCAGTTTTATCACCAATGGATATAGACCCCTGAGATTGTTCAGTGGCGTATACGGCGACATTACTAGGAGTAGAGGAGTTTGGTTGCAAAGCAAAAACCGGCCAGAGTTAGATATAGCGGCTCGCGTTTGAAAACCCCCATGCTCGCGTTTATCGGCTTTTTTTGCTCACATTAACTGCAAATGAAAATCCCCGCGTGCTCACATTAACTGCCACTGTGCTCGCGTTTATCTTTTTATGCTCGCAATCATCCTTCCCGTGCTCACAATAACTGCAAATCGAAATTCACCTCCCGATGCCACCAATCGTTTTTTTGGTATACCTTTGTGAGAGCCAGGGTGATTTGTTCAAAATAAGTATCACATAACTTGATTTAGTAAATTTGATACGCAAAAATTTCATTATCTAATGTCTAGTGAGATTAAATCGTATGGCGCTCGTCGGTTATGCTCGTGTATCCACGACAGATCAGGATCTGACACATCAGATAGCGGTGCTGACTTCAGCCGGCTGCCGTAAAATCTTCTCGGAGAAAATGACCGGCGCCAGGAAAGAGGGCCGCCAGGCACTCGATGACTGCCTTAATTACTTGCGAGAAGGAGATACGTTGGTGATCACCCGTATCGATCGCCTGTCACGCAGTCTGCGCGACTTGCAGAATCTGGTTCATGAGCTTGAAGGGCAAAACATCAAGCTCAGGGCGACCGAGCAGGCCATCGATACCTCTTCGGCATCCGGCAAGGCTTTCCTTGATATGTTGGGCGTATTCGCCGAATTCGAGACACGCCTGCGTCAGGAACGGCAACGGGAAGGCATTGCCCGCGCGAAAGCCAGAGGGGCATATAAAGGAAGAAAACCCACCGCTCAGGCGAAAGCGCAGCAGGTGATTGAATTGACGCTGGTCGGACTCACCCGCGAAGCGGTTGCCGACCAACTGGGCATTGGCAGGGCCAGCGTCTATCGAATATTAAAAACCTGGCGGCAGCAACATCCCGACGCTATTCTGCCCGGAGAACGGGTGAAGCCTTCGCTCAGCCATAGTGAGCCGGCGACCGAACATGTTACGATAGTCCCATGAAAAAAAAT
Organism: Serratia sp. ME47; assembly: GCF_903970925.1. Lineage (NCBI taxonomy): Bacteria > Pseudomonadati > Pseudomonadota > Gammaproteobacteria > Enterobacterales > Yersiniaceae > Serratia > Serratia sp. ME47. The sequence continues at coordinate 55,690 of NZ_CAJCKE010000020.1, forward strand.
CCAACGCCCCATGATGCCACTTTCCGGCAATTTCTGACGCAACCCGAAATTGCCCGCGACTTCATGGACATTCATCTACCGGCCGAACTGCGGGCCATCTGTGACCTCAGCACGCTGAAGCTGGAGTCCGGCTCCTTTGTCGAAGATGACCTGCGCCAGTATTTCAGCGACGTGCTCTACAGCCTGAAAACCACCGACGGCGCTGACGGTTACGTGCACGTGCTTATCGAGCACCAGTCCAGCCCGGATAAGCACATGGCGTTTCGCCTCATTCGCTATGCCGTCGCCGCCATGCAGCGTCACCTCGACGCCGGCCACAAAACGCTGCCGCTGGTCATTCCGGTACTGTTCTACACCGGCAAACGCAGCCCGTACCCTTACTCGACCAACTGGCTGCAGGAGTTTGATGATCCGGCGTTGGCCGGGAAACTGTACACCGGCGATTTTCCGCTGGTTGATGTGACGGTCATTCCCGACGAAGAGATTATGGGTCACCGCAGCATGGCCGCTCTGACCCTGCTGCAGAAACATATTCGCCAGCGCGACCTGGCCGAACTGACCGACAGGCTGTCCGCCATTCTGCTGGCCGGCTATCTCTCTTCGCCACAGGTGATTTCGCTGATACACTATATTATCCAGGCCGGTGAATCGGCGAATGCAGAGGCATTTGTCCGCGAACTGGCCCTGCGGGTTCCGCAACATGAGGAGGAACTGATGACCATCGCACAACAGCTTGAACAAAAAGGTATCGAGAAGGGTATCGAACAGGGTATCGAACAGGGTATCCAGAAAGGTATCCAGTTGGGTGAACAACGCGGTATTGAAAAAGGGCGCAATGAAGGCAAACTCGAAGTTGCCCGCACCATGCTGGCCAACGGCCTCGATCGCGACGCGGTGATGAAAATGACCGGGCTGACCGCTGACGACCTGGCCCAAATTCGCCACTAATCCTTTGCGTCGACGGGCAGGGCAGCCATTGACAGATAAAACCGCATCCGTTTCCCCGGAAAACACCACCTCAGCGCTCAGCCATCTGGCGTTCTGCGCCCTCGCGGCGCTGGGGCTGGCGCGCCAGGACGGTATCGCCGGCACGCCCTATGCCGAAAACCTGTTCTTGATCCGCTGGCTGGCCACCGCCCAAAAGCAAAAACGCTTCCCCAGGAGCGTCGCGATTGATATCCAGTGGTTACTCGACCGCGGCCGTAAGCACGGCCCGGCCGGCCATCTGCGCCAGCATCTTGAGTACCTCTGGCGCTCCTGCAGCGGCAACCTGGCCGCTCAGTCCGACCTGTTCCGGCTCACCTACTCCTCCGAAACCCTGAAAGATCAGGGCTGGGACAATTTTGTGCTGGACGCGAAAGAGTGGAAATCCGGCGTCGTGCCGACACCGTCACAGCATAACGGGTTCTACGTCGAAAAAACGGCGCTGAATGCCGCTTTTGCCCAGGACGGTCGCCATCTGCACGCCGTCACGTTTAGGGTGGTCGGTGACGCCGACCGGTTTATGCAGGTGATGGCCGAGTACGGACTGTGTACGCGCCGGCAGGGCAGCACGTCAGCCTGCCACACCATCGCGCTTGAACCTGCGTAACACCACGACCGACACGGTTCACATATTCCGCCAACGGCGCCGCGCCACTCACAACCAGGACGTTATCCACAAATTTGGGGGATAACCTGTGCGCATCGTCGGTAAAAATATTCGCCTCAAAATGAGGGGCTTGTGCCCGTCGCGCGGTTGACCTCGCCATCATCCCTTGTCTTTCCTCGTCGGTTTTATATTATACTGGTTATGCATACAGTATAATTATAATAATACGTTTCGTTTCCGACCAGAGGAGAACACAAGATGAGCAACGTATCACGCACTCGCACCCCGCAGGACTCGGCCGGCACACAGGAAAGTCGCGCCAAAGCGCTGCAAAGTGCCATCACCGCCATCGAGAAGGCGTTCGGCAAGGGCGCCATCATGCGCCTGGGCGACAACCATGGCATGGCTGTCGAACGTATCCCTACCGGCTCGCTCGGCCTCGACATCGCACTCGGCGGCGGCCTGCCGGTCGGCCGCATCACCGAAATCTACGGCCCCGAGTCGTCCGGCAAGACCACCGTCGCCCTGTCGGTGATTGCCTGCGCCCAGCGCGCCGGGCTGCAGTGCGCCTTTATCGATGCCGAGCACGCGCTCGATCCGCGTTACGCGCAGCAGCTGGGCGTCGATATCGGTGAACTCCTCATCTCCCAGCCCGACACCGGTGAGCAGGCGCTGGAAATCTGTGACGCCCTGGTACGCTCCGGCGCCGTCGGCGTGGTGGTGGTCGATTCCGTCGCCGCCCTGGTGCCGAAAAACGAGCTGGAAGGCGAGATCGGCGACGCCCAGATGGGGCTGCAGGCCCGCATGATGAGCCAGGCGATGCGCAAGCTGAAGGGCAGCATCAACACCACCCGCACGGTGGTGATCTTCATCAACCAGTTGCGCATGAAGATCGGCGTGATGTTCGGCAACCCTGAAACCACCGCCGGCGGCAACGCCCTCAAGTTCTATGCCTCGGTGCGTCTCGACGTGCGCGGCGCCGGCAACGTCAAGGAAGGGGAGACCATCATCGGGCGGGATACCAAGGTGAAGGTGGTCAAGAACAAGGTCTCGCCGCCGTTCCGCCAGGCGCAGTTCCGGCTGCTGTTCGGCGTCGGCATCTTCCGCGAGGGCGAAGTGCTGGATCTGGCCGTCGACGCCAAATATATCCTCAAGACCGGCGCCTGGTACGAGTATCAGGGGGAGAAAATCGGGCAGGGGCGCGAGAAGGCCGCCGGCTGGCTGCGCGACCGTCCCGACGTGGTGGCCACATTGACCACGCAGCTGCGCACGCACTACCTGCAGGCGGCGCAGCCGGCCGCGGCTTCAGCCGACGCGGACACGCCCCCGGATGACGATGCCTGGCAGAGCGTGCCGGAGGCCGTGTGATGCCGGTTCGCCTCTATGACGCCGGCGTGCCCTGCGGGTTTCCGTCGCCGGCGCAGGACTACCTCGAGCAGCGCCTGTCGCTGGACGACATCTGCATCCGTCACCCGGAGAGCACCTACCTGGTGCGCGCCGAGGGGCAGTCGATGCAGGACGCCGGTATCCTCGACGGCGACCTGCTGGTCGTGGAGTGTTTCTACCGGGCGCAGCACGGCGACATTGTCATCGCCACCGTCGACGGCGAGTTCACCTGCAAGCGCCTGCAGCTGCTGCCCCGGCCGATGCTGTTGCCGGCCAATCCGGCCTTTGCGCCCATCCCCCTCGGTGACGACATCGAGACCGTGATCTTCGGCGTGGTGCGCCACGCCATTCACACGCTGTAACCCGGCCTCGGTTATCGCCACCTATCCATTCCGCAAAGCCCGGAGACCCCGCCATGTTTGCCCTGGTTGACGTCAACAGTTTCTACGCCTCCTGCGAAACCGTCTTTCGCCCCGATCTGCGCGGCCGGCCGGTGGTGGTGCTGTCCAATAATGACGGCTGCGTCGTCGCGCGCAGCCGCGAGGCGAAAGCCTGCGGCATCAAGATGGGGGAGCCCTGGTTCAAAATCGCCCGGGACGCCGAGCGGCAGGGCGTAGTGGCGTTTTCGTCGAATTATGCCTACTACGCCGACATGTCGCATCGGGTGATGGCCATCCTTGGCCAGCTGACGCCGCGACTGGAAGTATATTCAATCGATGAATGTTTCTGCGATCTGACCGGTATCCCGGCCGCGCAGCTGGAATCGCTCGGTCGGCGGCTGCGTGAAGAGGTGCGGCGCCGCACCCACCTGACGGTCGGCGTCGGGATCGCGCCGACCAAGACGCTGGCCAAACTGGCCAACTACGCCGCCAAGACCTGGCACAAGACCGGCGGTGTGGTCGACCTGAGCGCGCCGGCGCGTCAGCGTCGCCTGATGGCGCACGTGCCGGTAGAGGAAGTGTGGGGCGTTGGCCGGCGGATTGCCCGCCGGCTGGCAACGATGGGCATAACCACTGCGCTGCAGCTGGCCGACATGCCGGCGGCCGCGGCGCGCCGTCAGTTCTCGGTGGTACTCGAGCGCACGGTGCGCGAGCTCAACGGCATCGCCTGCCTGGGCCTGGAGGAATTTGCGGCGCCGAAGGAGCAAATCGTCTGCTCCCGCTCGTTCGGCGACAAGCCCACCGAGCTGGACAGCGTCAGCCAGGCGGTCTGCGCACATGCCGAGCGCGCGGCACAAAAGCTGCGTGGCGAGCGGCAGTTCTGCCGGCACATCTCGGTGTTCGTGGCCACCAGTCCGTTCGCCGCCGGCGAGACCTATTACGGCAACCAGGCCACCACAAGACTGGCGACGCCCACCCAGGACAGTCGTGACATCATTCAGGCCGCCCGGCGGGCGCTCGAACGGATCTTCATCGCCGGCCACCGCTATCATCGCTGCGGCGTGATGCTGGGCGATTTCACCAGCGAACGCGTGGCACAGTTCGGCTTATTTGACGACGCGCCGCCGCGCAAAAACGGCGATCGGCTGATGCAGCTGCTCGACAGCCTCAATCAGGACGGCCGGGCGTCGGTGTGGTTTGCCGGACAGGGTATTCCCGATCGGGCCGACAGCTGGAAGATGAAACGGCAGCGGCTGTCGCCGGCCTGGACCACGCGGCTGAACGACGTGCCTGTCGTGCGCCTGAAATAATTGCCCACTTCACACGAAACACATCAAGCCTCGTTATCATGTAACATGCTCAGAACGGGTGATCAAAGGACATCTAAGGCCGTTAAAAGCGGCGTCAAAGGCAGAAAATTTCTTAACGTGAGTTTTCGTTCCACTGAGCGTCAGCTTCTACTCAGGGAGTAACGACATCCACGGGATTTATCAACACGGAGAGGATCGATGAACAAGGGGTAAGTTTGGAGGAAAATTTTGTACGTTAAGCGCAATATTTAACCAATAACTCTTCAGGCTGGATCACAGAAACAAGGAAACAGTATGAAATTATTAGCATCATCGGTTGTTTGTTTAGTCTCGCTATTATTACCACTCTCTACGCTTGCTGGAGAGGCCCGGTTTTGCGAAAGCACCAATATTAAATTTAAGGGCAGCAGTACGAATTATCTCACCAATGAGGTGGTTTTTGACTGTGGTGACAACGTGAAGGGTACGGTCGTTGAATTAAGTAAAGCCGGCTGGAATATCACTCAAGTGATCGGAACGCAAAGTGTTGCCAGCTATGTATTGCTTATTGAAAAATAGGCGCCCTATAACGAAAAACCGACGAGGCTTCTGTCTCGTCGGTTGGGCCGTCGTATAGCTTCCGCCTTTTTCTCGTTGCTCGCTTCCATGATAATGACTCAGCAGTTCTTCCACTGAACTTTCATTTTTAACTCAGACTGGTGAGCAGTAATACGCAGCCGGTATTTCGAATGCCGCAAAGCGGCATGCAGGCACCAGCTGTAACTCCATATGGCACGTTTAGCGAAGGTGCCGGAGACACGGCGTAAAACCCCCTTTCAAACCTTACCACAGTCACACACCACCTCAGCCCATGTTGTACTACGCACCACACAAACAAGAATTATTATCATTTATTGACGATGAGCAGCAGGCCAGATACATTACAAATGCTGTATATAAATACAGTTTAATTCAAATTATTTTCAAGGAGATAAATATGAGTGGCGGAGATGGAAAAGACAGCCGTGGCCCAACTGGTGGTGTTAAAGGGGGTCCAACCGGGATTGGTGGGGGCGGTAAAGGTACAGGATCTGGCGATGTACCCGCCATTGGTTCAGGAAAGGGGGATTTCAAAGTTGCATTCCAACGGCATGAAGGTGGCTGGGTAGATAGCTACAACGCAGCGGGACAGTTAATAGGCTCCACAAGGGTGGGGTATGGGACTGATGGTAAAGGGAATGACAGCGGCAGTCCTACTGGTGAGAGCGGGTTTAATGGGCTACCTGGCCATCCCAATATTGCGGATGCGGGTCAGCTAAGTGGTGATAATAGTGATAAGCATAATTATCATGTACGTGATGGCGGATCTGTTTATTCAGTGCTCGTAGATAAAGACGGGAATATTAAACATGTCAGTAAAATTAAAAGCCCGCCGAAAAATGAACATGACACGCGTTTGTCAGGTAATGATGATGCCGGTAAGCAGTTTGCGAGAAATCAGGTTCAGGCTTATTTGAATGAGAAAAAGCAAGCGGAAGCCAAAGCGGCGGCCGAGGCGAAAGCAAAAGCTGATGCGGAAGCCGCAGCCAAACGTCGGGCAGAGGAAGAGGCAAAGCGTAAACAAGCTGAATGGGACGAACAACATAAGGAAGAAGCGGCGCAGCGGCAAATTAATGAAGCTCAGCAGCGCATTAATCAGGCACAGCAGGATAAAAATAATGCTGAGCAACGGGCGGGCCAGCATGATGGCACCGCTAATAATATTCAGAATGAACAGAATGCCATTCGTCAGGAGCAGCAACGTCTTAATGACGAATTTACGAAATTGCTTAAAACGGGTGCAATGAGTGACACTTCTAGCCCCCGATACCAGGTAGCCATGCAATTACATCGGCAATCAGAGCAAGAGAAGCAAAAGGCTGATGCCAAACAAGGTGATATTGATCGCGAGCGTAATGCCGCCAACCAAGCGAGAAATGAAGCCAATCAGGCGCAACAACGGGTTGAACAGGCTCAACGAGAAAAAGCGGAGGCGGAAGCCCGGCTGAATACCCTGCGAGCAGAGCGACAGGCACAGGAAGCCGCTGAGGCCAAACGCAAGGCGGATGCTGAGGCAAAAGCCGCGGCAGAGGCGAAGGCAAAAGCGGATGCGGAAGCGGCAAGGGTAAGGGATGAAAAGGATGCCCTGATGAAAACGAGTGAGCTCGTTGCGGCCGCTGGCGAAAAGGTGGGTGAGCATCTGGGTGATAAGTACAAAGCGGTTGCAAAGCAAATCGCCGATGACATCAAGAATTTCCAGGGCAAGAAGCTGCGCAGCTTCGATGATGCAATGGCATCGCTCAACAAAATCACCTTGAATCCGGCCATGAAAATCAACAAGGCAGACAAGGATGCCATTGTTAACGCCTGGAAGCACGTCAATGCAACAGACACGGCAAATAAGTTGGGGAATCTGGCCCGCGCCTTCAAAGTAGCTGATGTGGCGTTGAAAGTAGAAAAAGTGCGTGAAAAGAGTATTGAGGGATATGAAACCGGCAACTGGAAACCACTGATGCTGGAAGTGGAATCCTGGGTGTTGAGTGGTGTGGCTACTGCGGCGGCGTTAGGGTTACTAGGTCTAATTCTCAGCGCGGTTCCTATCACAGGGCTGCCGCTGACAGCCCTAACGATACTTGGAATTATAACTATCAGTTATTTATCTTCACTGATTGATGATAAAATCGCAGAGAAAATAAACAACGAGATTATTCCTCCGGCTCATTAATGGTTTAAAGCGAGATAGTTCTCTGCCTCGCTTTAAATGCTTTGACAGTACCGATACCGAACCACAAATATAAACAGCCGAACACATATATACCAGCATACAAAGTGATATAAAACAAAAGCAAGGTTATGTCATTTGTCGACATCGCCTTCAGAGTTCTTACCGAGTTCGTTAGCTCAATATTGGTAAATAAAAATCCATAAATCAAACAGATATAAAAAACCGTAAAACAAATAAACGTGACTAACAGTTTCGACACTGACTGATTGGATTTCAATTTCAACCTTTTGTAGAAACTAAAAAAGAAAAACAAAGAAAACATCGGAGATGTTTTTAAATAGACATCCATTACTTTGCTAAATAAAGGGTTATTAGATGAAACGATCGCTGGTAAAAACGTGGTATATTCCGATACTCCCTGGAGAAAATTGGATTTTGGATTAATATAATACACAGCAGCAATTAATAGCAAAGGCACGAGAGCAACCAATAATAAGCATAGCATTTTCTTTGCTATATTGTTGCCTTCCTCAATCTCATGATACATATTCATGTTAACTCTCATATTGATTTATTTTATAAATTTACTTAATTATCCATATTGTGGGAATAAGCAAGAGTATAATCACAACCGTCCCTCATAGCCATCCCAGTAAGTGGCTATACCATTATCAATAAGTATATCACGTTGCTGCTTTGGAATATCTGATGAGTAAACCTGATTAATGAAGGTGGTTTTTTGTTCTGATATTGGCATGAAATCTGGATGGCGAAATCCTGCAATTCGCTTTTCTGCCTGTTCGCGCGTGACTCCGCAGGCTTTGTCTGACTTTCCGGCTTGATAAAATTGTTCAAAGAACGCGACAAGACGCTGGTTATTGTCTGAAACCGCCGAACGGGTATTAGGGTCAAAATGTGCTTGTGCTAGCTGATAAGAGGCATGACGGGCATGTGTTTTAACGCAGCCCTGTGGACCGGCGCACGCACAAAGCACGAAAGTCCCGATGATAAAACTGACTCGTAGGCTTAAATTAAACATGAAACATCGTCCTTGCTGTTTTGCTATCGGTGAGAGTAAAACGCTTATCTCCTGGTTCTTTTTAGACGCTTTATTTTAGAATTGCTGATAACACGGAACTGAACACAGATCCGGTAGTAAAGGCGTGTTCTGTCGCTATTTCTTCATTTTTTATATCCGCAAATCTTTTAAGTGCCATGTTCGCATCAGCGGCCTCTATTTCTTCAGGTTGTTGTTCATACCCTTGCCCAACCAGCAAAGAAGCGCTTTCAGCGTCTGACTTATTAACTGCTGTCAGGTGATGATCTTTTCTGAATAAAATGAACTCAGCCATGAGGTACCTCCCTCGGTGACGGCCTGTAAATATGCGCACAAATATTTATACCATGGCTTAACCAGACAGGCGAGAGTCGGTCTTTCTAATGCCGCAAAGCGGCATGGAGGCGCCAGCGGTAACTCCATATGGCACTTTTAGTGAATGGCGCCGGTGACGCGGCGCAGCCGCCCTGGCCTGATAGGCGTCGCCTATCCCATCCCTCGCCCTGCAAGACGACTAACGCTTAAAGCGATGTTAGTCGTTGTGTGCGCCGTCGGAGTGGACACGACAAGGCGTAGCCGCAGTCGGGGCGTATCTCCGCGTTAGCGGGCCGTAGGGCCGCTTACGGGCGTGTACGAAGAACGTTCAGCAACACTTCTGACAGCGATTTAAATGCTAGTTACAACATCCATCATTAAAAGCGACACAGTTCCCCGGCCTTTGGCCGGGGGGCGGGGCCGCTTTTCAGCGGTGGTGAGGGGGTTTGTGGGGCTAAGGTTGGCTAATTTCATTGGTTGGGAAATTTCGGCGGTTCCGGCGTGGGTGCAGGTCCTTTTGCCTGCAGTCGCGACTGCAGGTGCTACATCAGGTTTTTGTTAAGAGAGGGATGGAACTGAGTAAGGCTCTGTTTTTTGCCCGAACAAAGTGAGGGAGGTACTCAACAGCAACGGCGTAAGCCGGTGCGCTGAGTGACTCCCTTTATTTAAAGGGCTTAGTTTGTTCAGAAACAACCTTCGAAATTAAGCATTTCTCCGAGTGGTATTTCGAAGTTAATACTGCCTACGAAGTTAATGTCGAAGTTAAGGGTTTATTCGTTGCCGATCGATGTCAGCAACGCCCCGGATCGACGTCGGCGGCCGTGAAAATCACGCCGACATCAGCCGAAACACCCCGGCCGAATGGCCAACCTGGCATCAGCGACGGGAAACAGGCAGCACAAAACCCCCGGGGATCAGGCAGGGTAAAAATTCTGTATGTGGGAGGAAATTAGGCGGGGATAGCGCCGGCGCGCTCCAGCAGCAAGCGATAGAACGCTTCCGGATCGCTGTTCAGCAGTCCGGGCTGTTCATGCTTGAGCGTATTCTCCAGCTGCATCGCCTTCAGCGGCGAGCTGCCCATCGTCCACTGCACCCAGGCCTGATAAAAGCCGTTCTGCTTCTGGCGCCGGGCGGCTGCCAGCTTTTTGATGCCGGCAGCGGTGTCATCCAGCAACGTATCGAGCCGCTGCTCGTTCTGCTGCCGCCTGGCCAGTTCGTTGCCAATCACCTGCTCCGCGTTGCGCTTGAGGTTTTGCAGATCGGGACTCACCACCCAGCGCCGGATCTTTTTCAGCCGGTTTTTCAGCGAGTGCTTGCGCTCGATGTCGATCCCCAGATGCGCGATGCGCACCAGGTGGCGCTCGTACTTTTGCCTGAGCGTTTCGGTCAGGCCGTTTTTAATCGCCCACAGCCGGTACTGATTCAGCCACTGGCGAATTTCGTCCACCTGGATGCCTCGACTAGTGAAGAAGTTCTCCGTCAACCAGATGCGCAGCGGCTTGTTCTGGCCGGTGTCGGTATCCTGCCCGCGCGACACGATGAGATAGTCCAGCTGCTCGAGCACCGACAGCGCGTGCAACGCCACGTCATACGCCTTGCGGCCGCTTTCGTAGACGTGCAGCACCCCCATCGCTTTGGCCACGTCTTCGAACGGCAGCATGATCTCAAATGGATAGTCGCTGTCCGGGTTGTAGTCGCAGTTGGCGCCCAGCACCATCGAGAGCACCGTCAGCGCTTCACGGCTCTCCGAACGCGCAGCAATGCGCATCGGTTTGGGACGGTAGTCCGGGTTGTTGCGTTGGGTATAAGGGATATAACCCTGCCGGCGCAGGCCGATCAGGTCATCATTGCGCCGCCAGTCGTGGCTGCTCATGCGCGCCACCACCTTGCTCGCCATGCCTTTCGGCACCCGGCAGCACAGGTTTGGGGTGTAGCGACGATGAATTTTTTGTTGCCCGCGCCGCAGCGCATTATTGGCACCACGGCGTGAAATGGTTGATTTTACAGGATTTACCTGTGCGGCATGTTGACTATGCACGTTCCCCTGCACTTAGGGTCGGCAGGGGGGATTGACGTAGAATACGCATACAGTATACTTCCTTACAGGCGCCAGGCCTGCTTGTGACCCCCGGATTTACGATGCACCGACCAAAGTTCATGCGTAATCCGGGGGTTTTTGCGTCTGGAGCTCCGCTCCATCCCGTCCACCTTCTGGCGTGGACAACCATCGAATGCAAAATTTTTCCCACTCTACCAAAAGCCTTCATATCGGTAAAGCGGACAACGCGCCCCGCGGCCGTGGCGATCGTCACCTGGTCAAGTAACAAAGCATGGGCAAAGTGCGAAGCGGTCGGTAACATCAGCGGTGCCTCAGTGTAAAAACACGCCGGCCAGCCCCAGCGCCAGCAGGTGCGCCACGTAGGTCTGCAGGAAAAACCCCCGAGGCAACAGGCGCCGTTGATTGAACGCCGTCGCCAACGGCAGCGTCCCCAGGATGAGCAGTGCCGGCAGCAGCAACCCGGCCAGCATCATCGTGCCGCCCAGCTCGGCATTGAGCATCAGCACCAGTAGCGGCCAGGCCACGATCGCCAGCCCGCGCACCGGCCAGACGGCCGTCACGTACCCCGGCAGGGAAACGCACAGCCCATAACTGGCCAACAGCAACAGAACGCCGGCAGTACCGTAAGTACCATCTGTAGCGCCATAAACACTCCACAAAGCCAACAGAACGACGCCGACCAACAACGGGTTAGGTGAACCTTTGCTCATTGGCCGTGAAGCCAGCACAAGCGCCTGCGTCACCGCGGCGAACAGGAACAAAATATTCGGATCGGTGAACGCCAGCCCGTCATGACGCATTACCAGCCAATAGCCCGGCTGCGCAACCACGGCCCATATCCACAGCCGGGTCGCCTGCGCCTGCCGGACAGGCCGCGACGCCAGGTTGTACCCCCACAGCAGGGCGAACAGCGGCAACGCTCCCCGCCCCAGCAGCAACAGCACCGGCTCATGCAGCCCCAGCGCCCGGTTGGCGTGGTCGAACACCATCAGCACCAGCGCCAAAAATTTCAGTACGTCCTGCTGCAGCGGGGTGAAGCGCACTACCTCGCGTACCTGCTGCAGTTTTCCGCTGTGCGGATCAAACATCGCCATCCGATTTCCTTTCTTAGTAAGTCGACTGCCAGTCCTGCCCCTGCGCCCAGCGGGATTGCCAGTGCGCCAGATACTGTTTGGCCACCTCCGGCATGTCGCGCAGCACCACCACATTTTCCGAGTTGGCGCGATGTGCCGATCGGCTGAAATTAAAGCTGCCCGTTTCGGTCGTCACGCCATCCACGACGATCACCTTGTCGTGCAAAATTTTATAGCTGTTCACCGTCCTGACGTTCACGCCGGCGTTGGCCATCAGATTCAGTGCCGCCCGGCCGGCGCCGTTCTGGTTGGCCTTCGCATCGACCACCACCCCGACGGTCACCCCCCGCCGGTGCGCCGCAATCAGCGCCCGCGCCACCTCCGGCGAGGTAAAGGCGTACCCCATCAGGCGAATATCGCGCTGCGCCTCACCGATAATGCTCAGTACCAGCTGCTGCGCCGACCCTTCCGGTGAAAACCCCACCTGTACCGCCGGCGCCGCCAACAGGGGCGATGCCGGCAGCCAGCCGCTGAGCACCAGGGCGGCAACGCCAAACACCCGAGCGGGGAGTCGCGGGGCCTTATTCATGCGGGGCCGCCCTGTTCAGCCGCGCCTGCAGGTGCTTCATGCCCATGAAGACCAGCAGAGGCAGCGGGACGAGCGCATTGCGCCAATACAGCGGCAGGTCGCTCAGAGTGTCCCACTGCACATATCCCCAGAGCGTCGCAGCCCCGGACAGCAAGACCGCTGCGTTTAACAAGACGCCCTGCGTCGTTGATACGTTTTGAGTTGTGTTCATCCGTTCTTCCTTTAGGTAATGCCGTGCGGGACAGGGGCTCGTCACCTGTCTCGTACGGCGTTGGACAAGCGCAGCGCGTCAGTCGCCGCCCAGGGTTTTCTCTTTGTTCAGTTCCCGCTCAGGATGGGTATCCCGCACCAGGTTCTGTTCATCCTGCTGCAGCCGGCTGCGGGTCGATACCGGCTCGCGCGCCACCTGGCGGACAGCGGCATCGACCCGCTGTGCCGCATCCTGACCCATCACCTCCCGCATGACCGCCTCCGGCAGACGGTCTTTCACGTCCTCGGCGCGCAGTTCGCCGCGCGCAAGCAACGCACGCAGCTGTTCGTCGTTAAGCCCGGCCAGCCGCTGCGGGTCAGGGGCGTTCGGTTCACGGCCCAGTTTTTCGGCCTGCGTCTGCAGTTCACGCTGCAGGCGTTCTTCCGGACTCTCCGGCAATTTAATGACACTGTCGGACGCGCCGCGCTCCCGTACAGTGGCCTTGAGCGTCTCGTCGTTCACCCACACCCTGCCGCCGGTCATCGCCTGGGGATTGAACGGCACATCGTCACCCTGCAGGCGTACCACCACACCACTGTCGGGATAGCGTGCCGCCAGCCGGATACCGTCCTGCATCGTCCCGGCCAGCCTGGTCTCGTTGTTGCGGCTCCCCTGCAGCGCCACGAACTGCGCGCTGTCACTGCCGAGCACCCGACCCTGTGTCGGCAGTCCCCCGACGCTTTTCCCCTGGGTGTCCGCCAACGGCGCCAGCCAGGCGCCGGCCGCTTTGCCGTTGGCGTCATACATCGGCAGCATGGCGTGCGGTTGGGGGTATTTCTTGCCCGGCGACACATAGTGCGCCAGCGTGTTGCCGGTAAGCTGGCTTCCGCGCAGCACCGCGCGTCCCAGGGCGTTGTCGGATAAAGGGACCGCTTTGCCGTAGAGTTCGGCGGCCGCTTTCTGGCTGCCGGGCGCCATGCCCAGCACCGCATCATGGGCCGTGGTGCGCGCCTTCGCCTTGCCGATGGCTTTCAGCCACCCGGCTTCGTTGTCGGTGTACACCTGCACGTGCTCCTTGGCGCGCGAGAGCGCCACATAGGCCGAGGCCCGGTTCACCATCTGTTCTCGGCCGCCTTCCACGCCTTCCAGCGTGATGGCAAAGCGTTCACTCGCCCCCTGCGCGCCGTGCGCGGTGATGGCATAGGCCAAATCGACGTGCCGTTCTTGTTGCTGCTCGCGGGGATTGACGGTACGGATCTGTTGTCCATCGGAAAGCGTGACCACGTCACCTTTGATGGCTTCGACCGTCCAGACGCTGTTGGCCACATGCTCGCGCTCGACGTCCGACTTGGAGAAGCGCATGCGGTCGCCCACGTTCACCTCGATGGTGCGCGGGTTGTACAGCGTGACGCCTTCACGCACCGCACTGGCCGGGAAAAACTGCCGGGTATTGCCCTCGCTGTCATGCAGGCTGACGGTACGGGACTGACTGTCGATGTCGGCCATCCGGTAGTAGGTGTTATCCAGCAGGACGACGGCGTCCCGGTGACGCGCCCAGGTGTCCAGCTTGCGCAGCTCGCCGTCTCGGATATTGGCGGTCTCAAGGATGGGCAGATTGACGGACGCCCCCTTCAGCTCGCCCGCCGCTTTACGTTCCTGGTGAATACCGGCATTGATGATGTGCCGGTCGGCATTAAGGTGGGTGATGATCAGCGTATCGCGCCGGGCCGCCTCGGTGCGTCCCAGGTAATCGCTGACAATGGCGGCATGAATGTCATCCGGCCCCTTGGCGGGATATTCAACCACCGACTGCGCCGGCACCCAGGCATTGGCTTGCCGGGGGACGTTGGCCGGCGCCACCGCGCGCACCACGCCCAGCGCGCCGGGCACATCGTTTTCAATCATCTTGTACACCGCCGGCTTCAGCTCGGGGGTCTGGCGCACAATCTCTTTCATGACCGCCATATCGATGGCGCTGCGCCCCTGCGCCAGCCGGAACGGCGCGCCCGGCGCAATCGCTTCCAGCTGGGCTTCGTCACCGCTCATCACCGCACGGCCGTTGCCCTCGGCAATCAACGCGTAGGCGCGCGCCATGTCGCTGTTGCCCACCATCGAACTCTCATCCACCACAAACAGCGTGTTTCGGTAGTCCGGTTTCTCGCCGCTGGCAACCTTCAGCCCCTCATCGTGCAGGAACGATGCCAGGGTTTGGGCATCGACGCCGGCCGCCTGCATTTCACCCACCGCGCGGTGCGTCGGCGCCAGCCCGACCACGCGGGGCCGCTCGCTTTCAGGTATCTGCGCTATCCCTTCCAGCACCGCCTTGAACTGGGTGGTTTTCCCCACCCCCGAATAGCCCTGGATGGCCACAAACCGGTCAGTCGTACCGAGAATGAGGTCAACACCCTCTTTCTGCCCCTGCGTAAGCGAGCTTTGACTTGATGCCAGTTGATTTCTCGCCGACTCACTCATCAGCGCCGGCATACTGTCTTTGCCGTCGGCGATCAGACGAATAATGCTTTTCTCCGCCTCGAAGCTGGCGCGCGAGACCAGCAAATCCGCCCCGACGCCGGGCGCGACATCCACTTTCAGCAGCTCCCCGCGTTTGACCTGCGCCTCGATTTCCCTCTGGATGGCCTCCATCGACACGCCTTTGGCCGCAAAATCGAGACTGCCGGCGAGCAGTTTGGCCTGACCAAACGCGACGCTATCCCCTTCCAGCGTCGGAATGGCCAAATGAATGGCCTGCTGCGCCGGAGTAAACAGCCCCGATTTTTGCCCGGCGATCGCGGCATCAAGCCCCTCCTCCCCGGCCAGTTGTTTGACCTGTTCGCCCGCCAGACGGTACGCCGGGTGCTGGGCCACTTTCTCCTGCGTCTTGCGCGCATCGAGCGCCGAATAGAGGGTGATATGCCCGCCACTACGGGCAATGCCACTCAGCGTGGCGCTGTTGAGCTCGTTTTTCTTCACTGCGGCATAGACCGCCGCCGTACTGCTCACCGAGGCGCCGAGGCTTTCCACATACGCCGGCGCCACCTTGACGGCGCTGAAAACATCGCTGCCGACCGCAAGCGCTCGGTCCGCCGGCTTCTGCGTCGCATCCTGCTCGCCGGCCACGCGCACCTGCAGCTCGCTGGCGCCGGAACGAACAACCGTCAGCGCCGTACCGGCCTTCAGTGCATCCTTGCCCCGTCCTTCCTGACCCAGCACCCGCAGGCGTTCGCCGTCGGCAACACCCATCGTACCGGCCCGGAACAACGACCAGTCCTTGTCCACGGCTTTGACGGCAAGCCGCTGTTTTTCACCCTCGGCGTTACGCAACACCAGGTTGCGCGTTTGCGAACCGACCCGGTCGATAACGAACCGCTCGCGCTTCCGGCTCTCCGCATCCCAGCGTTCCATCACCATGCCTTCCCGGTAGGTATCGATGGCGCCCCGATTTTTGCTGTCCAGCCATACCGGTGTCAGCGTCGCCACATGGGTCTCTTCGCGTCCCAGCAGCCCGGCATCTTTCAGCTCGTCACGGATCATGGCCGTCAACATCCGCTGGTCGGCCGGGCCGTTCACCTGTGCCACCGCCGGCCGGTCTTCGACAAATGCCTGCACCACGCCTTTGGCCAACTGACCGAAGCGCTGGGCCTTGTCCGGCTCGCTCACCACCTCCGCCGGCACCGCCTGACGGCCACTGAACTGATAGCGCGGTACACCGGCCTCTTTCATGACGGCGAGGGCATTGCCCGTTCCCTTGCGCTTTTCGGTATCCATCAGCACCAGCTGCACGTTGTTACGCACGGCGCCATCGAGCAGCGCCACGGTTTCCTTGAGCGTCAGTTTCTCTGCCTGGTCAACGACCAGCGTGCTGTTCGGCGCAAACAGCGCCTCGCTGCCGAGCGCGGCACGCGTCACCACGCGGTCTTCATCGAGATGGACGCTTTGCTGCAGATACTGCTGTGACTGCCGATCAACGGTCAGCACGGTGGCGTCGCGGCCCTGCTCACGCGCCAGCTCCACCACTTCCGCCACGCGGGAACGGTTTACCGATGCCCCCCCAATGCCCGACAACACCGCCATCGCCGGTGCATGCTGCGCAAGCGTCTGCACGGCATCGCTGTAGGCCGGGTGGCTTCCGGTGCGCGGGTCAGACTTTGGCGCGCCTATCACCACCGCACTCTCGGCAAGGTGCGTGCGGCTCAGCTGCGCCACGCTCAGCTCATCGAGCAGATGAATATCGGAGGTAAAGACGCCCTTCTCCTTGTCGAGCGGGATAAGCTGTTCACGCTCGATGGCGCGGTCGATGCCGTCACGCACCGCGTCCAGCATGCCCGGCTCTCCGGAGAGATAGCTGATGGCCTTGCTGGCCACCTGGTTGTGCGTGAAGTTGACCTGCCGGTCAGAGAGCGCCGAAATGGCCTGTCCCACCGCCTGGTCAACCAGTGCGTCGCCCCCCGCTTCCAGCGGCGTCGGGGAGGGCGTCACCATCGTGCGAGACTGCGCCTCGGCCAGATAGGCTTTGGCATCAAAGCCGGCGGACTTCATTTCCTGAAGCCATTCGACCGCCAGGGCGGCCGGGTCGCTGGCGACCTTGGCCTTGCGGGTATCGAGTGTCGCCATATCCCGTGACTTGAGCGAAGCATCAGGGCCGGCGGCGGCGTCGATGGCGTGGTTGCGTTTGGAAAACACGTCAATCACGTTCTCCATACCTTTAAACTCCCACATGCCGTGCGGGCCGACGTTCTCGGTTTGATACCCCATGGCTTCCGCATCCTGACGCAACACATGGCGGTATATTTGGCCGAAAGCCACCTGGTTGGCATAGACGCTCTCGATAAACCCAGTCTTGCCGACCGTATCGGAGGACAACGTCTGCCACTTGCCGTCATGCTGCGTGACGTTGGCCACCACCGCATGCGTGTGCATCTGTGGGTCAAGGTCGCGTGACGTATCGTGGTTAAACAGCGCCACCACCAGGTTGCCGGTCAGCCTGGTCTCGGAGACACCCTCGGTCATGCTGCGGGTTGAGGCCAGTTTCTCCACCTCCCGCACCGCGACTTCTACCGCGTGGTTATGCGCGGCAATAAGGCGTTTATCGCCGCCCAACATCGCCATGATGGATACGCTTTTGGGCGCCGAAAACGTCAGGTCATAGCCGGGGCGGTGTTTATTCTCGCCACCGACCATGCGGGTCAGGTCGCTGCCGTCCGGTAACTTGCCTTCCAGCACGGCTACGAAATCTTTGACGTCCACCTTGCCAGTTAAACCCAACGCTTCTGCACCCTGACCCACCCAGCGTTCGTCCATGCTGCCCAGCACGTAGTAGTTGTCTTGATGGGTGTAGTAGTCGCCGGCTTTACCGGCGGGGCCGACCTGGCCAATGCTCATCATCAGAATTCATCTCCCGGTTCGCTGTCCCCATGATGAACTTCGGCCAGTTCGCGCCGATGCCTGTCGATATTGATGTTGGTCTCTTCCCGGCGCTGCATGGCTTGCTGCCCCATGGCCTGCTGCTGCGCCTGCCAGGCTTCATACTGTGCGATGTCCACCACTTCGCCGTCGCCACTGATACCGGGGGGCAACTCCCCCCGTTCTGCATCATCATCACCGGGCGCTGGTTTCTGTTTCAGTTCCGCCTCCGGCCCCCCTGTCGCGGTGGCAGCAGCTGACTCGACAGGCACATCACTGACGGAGGTCTCTGTCAGCACTGTGCTCACGGTAGCGACAGGGGCATCAGCGGTTTCGTTCGCACTTGCCGCCGGCAGGATAGGGGTAGCAGCGAACAAGGCATCCATATTGCCGGTCTCGGCTTCCCGCATTTCGATCGCCGATACAAGCCGCCCATCGGCAGCGGCATCCATCTTGCGAGGCTCATAGGGATGCGCGACCTGCCTGACTTTTTTGTACACCATCTGCAGCCTGACGGCCGGGTACGGCCCCGGCAGCGTCACATAGCAGCACAAATCAGGCAACGTCTGGATGTCGCTGTAGCTCACCAGCTGCATGCGCTCCAAATCCTTACCGACGGACACCCCGTCCCTGACGGGATCGGCCCCGTAGGAATACTGCTCGGAGGCCTTGCGATACTCTTTTTCACCGACTTCGCCGGCGGCGAACTCGGCACCCACGCGATCCGGCACGCTGAAGAGGAAGCGGGTGCGCAGCACCCCGAACAGGGTGGCCGCCGCCTTGACGCCATAAATATCTTCAAGCTGAGAGTAGGTCTGGAATCCCAACACAAAGCATCCGCCGAACTTGCGCGCTTCCGGCACGATGGACACCAGATCAGGCAGTTTGTGCAGGGTGGGTAATTCATCAGCAAAAATCCAGACGCGGCGGTCCGGGTTCTCGCCCATCGACAACAAGCTGTGTGAGGCGATAGAGAGCCACATGGAGATCAGCGGTTTGAGCGCCTTGTGGCTGGCTGAATCGGAAGTCAGGAACAACCAGCCGTTTTTGCCGTTGTCCTTCACGCCGCGCATCCAGTCACGGATGGTGAACGGTGCCCCCAGTTTCTCCACGCCCTGCATGTAACGCAGTGCCTTGGCATAGTTGGTCAGCACGCTGCGAATGGAGATGGCAGTCTTCTCGATTTTGCCGTCCACCAGGTTGGCCGCCGGCGTGCCCTCCAGATAAGCACGCAGACGCGGCAGATCGATGGACAACAGCGTATTGAGCAACTTGGCGTAGCTGCGGTCTTCGTCATTGCGCATGCGGTAGGCCGCTTCCACAAAGATGGTGCGGGCCGACCCCTGCCAGAACGGATCTTCGTTGCTGCCCATGGGGATAAGGATATCGGCGACGTTCTCAAAGTCCGGCAGTGTCAGACATTCCGACCATAAATCCCAGCCGACGCAGCGTGCATCCTGCGGGTTGAGGATTTTATCGTGCTGCGGATCGTAGTAGTCTTTGACAAAATCACAGGACTTGTCGTAGACAATAACCATGTCACCGCGTTTGCGTGCATAGTCCATCAGCTTGCGATACAGCCGTGACTTCCCCGTACCGACGCTGCCCATGGCGCAGAAGTTTTTGACCTCGCTGTTTTTTAGCAGCGGCAGCCCATCAATAATGATATCGGACGCCATACCATCGCGTTTGAGCATGTTGGCCACCACCGCAGGGTTATCGGTGAGTGTTCGCCCGCCGGTTATTTCATCCTCGCTCTGTTGCTTGCCCTGACGGCCAAGTATCCACACGGTGACCACGAATCCCGTCACACACGCAACGGCCGCCACGATGCAGGCAAAGATCCCTTCACGCCAAATCAGCTGACCACAGTAGGAGACGTAACTGTCGAGCAACACCTGTTTGGCGGTGTAGGTCAGCGTCTTGCCGTAATAATCCAGGTGGTAGAGGGTCTCTGACGGCGATATGCTCGGCCAGCCTTCCACCATCCAGACCCACCAATAAATCAGGCCGTTCGTGAGGTTCTGGATGGACACGCGCCACAACAGCGTGCAAATCGCCACCAGGAAGAAGGCGATAAACAGGCAGTAGAAAATCAGGTTGCCGATCTGCGTGAACATGCGCAGGCGCATAAAGGCGATCTGCCCGCCCTGCGTCATGTCCTTGGCGTTAAAGCTCATCCACACCTCCCTTTGCTACGGCCAGAATGCAGGCTTCACGTTCACTGTCGGTTAATCTGCTGAGAGCCAGCAGGGCACCGCGCATCACATGTGAGGGGCTGTAGAGGGGGTTCTCAGCCACCATACGCTGCAGGCGCCCAAACGTACCGTCATCGAGTCGCAGGGTGGTGGTATGCGTTTTGGCAGAGATCTTAGCCACCGTTACTCACCTCCCTGTTTGCGGGATTTGATAAGCTCCAGAGCGGCGGTAAATGCTGAAAGACGATAGCGGCCAATATCCATATTAAAAATGAACACCATCATTACTGTGAAGAAAATAAGCGGTATGATATATGCCATAGAACCTAAAGCACTATTCGCCGCCAAAACTGATAATATCAGCACCAGTGATAAAAATACCATCGCGTAGCTTTTTACTTTTTTACTTAATAACTCCAACACCTGCGAACTCTCTCTCAATTGAACTGGTAGTGAGAGATACAAGCTCCGTCCATTGACAATGCTTACTGATATTAAAAAACCAAGAAACGCACTCATTCCTGTTGCGATGAGTAATTCCGAATCCCTTTGATCAGCCAAAAAGAAACTAACCAGTGGGCATAAAACCATCCAGACTTCCATTAGTATTGCAGGTTTAACACAAGAAAAGAATGATGGTATCTCAAGTTGTTCATCCATCAGTTCTTTCAACTGTGCAGCCTCATCTTTTATTATCTTATGAGTAACCATCATTTACCACCCCGCTCTTTATTGAATTTATCTTGCATGGCTTGTGCCTGTGCCATCATTTCATCTTGACTACTTGCACCTGGTATACCTTCCTGCTTCTCTTTTTCAAGACTATATTTTAAATTTTGTGCAGTTCGTGCTGATGAATGATTTTGCTGCAGTTCGTTTCTCTGCCCTTCAACATTTTGCTGTTGGCTATGAATATCTGTCTGAATTTTTTGTTGGGCTGTTTGGTTATTATCAACCATACCATTAACCTGAGCCCCTACATCATTACGTATTCCGGCCTGTGCTGTTCTTTTTTCAATCGCGCTCTGGTGATTGTTATAATCAGCCTGAATATCCTGGCCGGAGCTTCCGCCACCAACAGACCCCATGCCGGCGCCAAGCGTACCGCTGCTGGACTGATATTGTGCATCCACCTGCGGCGCCACCTGTTCACGCACAAAATCACGCGCCAGCGACTGACGCGCGGCAACGGCGTCCTGCGATTGACCGGTCAAAATGTTGCCGGCATCGTTTGGTGCCTTGTCCATCACGTACTGCGCAAACTGCTGGCTCAGGTTCTCGCGCATATCGCCACTGAGACTCTCGGTACGAGAAGCCTGCTGTGACAGCTCCTGGCTGCGGGTATGTGCACTACTGTATTGTTCGTAGCTGCTCTTGGCGCCTGACAAGGACGAAGAAAGCTGATCAATGCGCGAGTCCGCATTGTTATCCGTATGACTGCCGGACTGGCTGGTGCGCTGGCTGGTCAGGTAGTCCATCCCTTCCTTAAAGTCAGCAGCGGCCTGGGCGCTCTGGTCGTGACGCGCATCCTGACTGCCACGCGTGCCGCTACTAGCAGAATGAGAATCTGTGTCGCTCCCTCTTTTGTCGTAACTTACGCCCATATATCCTTCTGCCGTTACACCATTCCCCAACACTTTCAATCCACCACTTGCGGAAACACCAGCTCGCGTATTAAAGCCCGCGGTATCAGTAACGGCTCTCGACGCCAACTCCTGCGTTGCCTGCTCTTTGCTGACATTGTTGGCCTTGGCATAACTTTCCACCGCGCTCGCCATTTTGTGCGCCGCGATGCTGGACTGGCTGTTTTGCGCCGTGTCGGCACCGTGGGTCATGCTGTCGCTGCTGCCACGTTGGCCGGTAAACTGCGACAGTTGCGTCCAGGCGCTGCTGATATTGCTGTTGAAGCCCTGCATGGATGTCTGTGCCTGGGTCTCGGCTTCCCGCGCCATTTCCTGCTGCGCGGTCGCAATCTGCTTCGTCACGCCGATATCTACCGGCAGTTTGGACATCGCGCCGCTCGCATCCCAGACGCTGCTGCCATCGCCCGTGCGGGTTTGCGTGCCGCCGGTCGGCAGTTGCGCGGTCATCTGGCCGGCACGCACGCTGCTGTTGGTATCCCAGGTGTTACCCTGCACGTTGTCGGTTTGCATGTTGTTGAAGCTGTAGTTGGCATCCGACACGCTCATCGCCGCCGACGCCGCCGAACTCTGGTAGGCGCCGGTCATGCTGTGGCTGACGCTCATCAGCCCCTGCCCCAGCCCTTTGGCGATATACCAGGAGATAAACGGGATCATGCCGGAGATATAGCCGGCGGTATTGGCCAGATCCGAGTAGTTCAGCTTCACCGTGGACAAATTGCTCAGCACCACGGGCGAGCCGGCCTTCTGGGCATAAAAAGCCATCGCGCTGTTGAGAATGGCGTACAACAGCGGCCAGCTCATCACCCACAGCCAGCCGAACACGTAGGCTTTGGCCACTTCCTTGCCCTGGTTAACCATGCCGATCACCACCAGAATGGGGAACATCCCCATCATCATGCCGATCAGGATGACCTGCAGCAGCGGCAAGGAGCGCATCATCACCTGCCCGAGCGTCGCCTGGGACAGACGCTGCTTCTCGATGGCCGACGTGCTGGCGATGTTGAGCATGCCCGCTGTGTCACCGCTGCGTGCCGAGTAGCTCATGATGCCGCTGCGCAGGCCGTTCATGACGATGTTCTGCTTGATGATATCGCTGGCCGTCTTCTGGTTCTGGTAAAAATACTGGTAGCTGTTCCCCAGCAGCTGCCCGAACAGCAGATCGCGGTCTGGACGACCGCCAAGAATGCGCCGCGCATAATAGCTGTAGGTCGGACTGCCGGTTTTCGCTTCCAGGCCCAGCATGTTCTTCAGCGGCATCGCGGCTTCTTCACAGGTCTGGAAACGGCCGTCCTTGTTGAACACACCGCGAAGCGGACTCGGCTGGCGGAAGATCAGCGCATACGGATCTTCGGAATGCATCAGCTCCTCAAAGCTGTACTTGTGATTGAGCAGCATGTCGCCCACCACACAGTTCTGTACATAGTCGGCAAACAGGTTGGCCAGCTCCGGATTCTGGGCAGTGAAGTCGGTGCTTCGGGACACCAGTGAGGAGCCGAACAGCATGCCGGTCTTGCTGTAGGTCACTGCATCCGGCTGGCTGAACACCATTTCGTAACTCAGCACCATGGCGTAACCGATGCGGGTGATGATGGTCGCCGGCAGCACAATCCCCAGCGGTACATTGGCCACCCGCTGAATCGAACGCTGATTGGACAGATCGATGATTTGCACCGGCTGCGCCTTGGTCAGCAACGCCGAGGAGAACACCAGCACAAACACCCAGCCCAGGATATCCATCAGGTCGCGACGGGCGGTATATCGCGCGGCCAGCACCAGCACGCTGATGGCCACCGCAAAATTCCGTATCCAGTCCCAGGTATCCGTCTGCATAAAGGCCGCGACCGCGTTAAGGTTCTGCGCCAGCCACTCCGATCCGCCGATGACATAGATTTCCGTCATGTTATTGCGCCTCCCCGAACTGATAGTTGTTCTGGTAACGCGTCAGCAGGCGTGCCGACACCTGCTGACGCATGTAACGCATCTGCTGCTCGACGACCAGCAGGGCATCGGTCTGCACCTGAACGCGCGATTGCAGGGAGGCGATAAGCTGCCCGGCCTGCGTGAAGTTGTTGTTGATTTGCTCAATGGTGGCCTCCGGGTAGTTCCCGGTCGCCAGCATGGCGCGCGCGCCGCCCATTAACTCCTGCAGGTACTGCATCAGGATGTCGTACCCCACGTAGTCGGCCAGTTGGTGCACCATTGCGCTGGACACGCCGAGCATTTGCGGGTCGGTCAGATAAGTCAGCAACGGCACATGCGTGCTGGAAATCAGGCCTTTCTCCGCATCCGTCAGCCGCTCGTCGTTGCGCGCCTTGCTCTCGATGCTGAACAGCATTTTTTTGATTTGCCCTTTCAGGGCATTGTCCGGACTTATCGTCGTGGTGCTGTCGGCTACCACCTTCAGGCACTTATCGCTGTCGTTGCAGTGATAAGCGCGTGCGGCGCCGCCTTCCATCAGCGCCTTGATGATGCTCTGATCGGTAGTGCGTGGCGGCAGCGGCGTGATTTCGCCGTTGGGGCCGAACACCAGTGAGCCGGTCAGCGTCATCACGAACTCCTTCAACTCCTTGTTGCCGTCGAACATCCGGTTTTTGGATAACGCATCCCACATAATGTTGATGTTCTTGGAGATACGTTCCTTATCCTTCTCTCCTGCCCGGTCACGCACCGAGTCCCCTTTGCCCCCCACCGTGCAGCCCTGCCGCGAGGCAGCCCAGTCCGCGAAGATGTTGGATTCGCCGGCAATGTCCTGGCAGACCTTCTGCTGGGAGACCTGCGTGCGCGGGAACAGCCCGCCGACAATGCCCTGCGCCGCCTGGCAGCTGCTCATGTTCATGCTGTTGATGTCGCTGGCCATTTTCTGGATGAAATCTTTGGCGTCTTTCAGCTCCGGCACAGTGGTCTGCAAGGCCAGATCGAAGAAGTAGCCGGCGGCGTTGGACATGATCTGTTTAGTAAAGCGCTGCAGCTGCTCGCCGTTGATAAAACTGAATGCCCCCAGGTACGCATCAATGCCGCCGCAGCCGGCATTGATATCCGGCAACGACATCGAGATCAGCTGTATTTGCTTCACGCCGGTGCGGGCGTAAATCGACCCGCCCGAGATATACCCGGCCGCCTGACCCTGCCAGACCGCCGGTGCCGTGGTGTTGGACGCAAACCCCAGCTTGTCAAAAAACTGGTTCATGTCGCTGTTCATGTCGGCCACGGCCGGCACCGTCAAAAGCAGCCCCAGCGCGATGCCCCCAAACCGAGTGCACAAAGTCATTGTTGACCTCCCCTCATCAGCGCTTCCTGTAACACGGTATCCAGCCGCGCCATAAAGCCGCGCTCGTCGCTGGCCCCCTGGATCATCGGGTAGGTCGCCAGCGTATTGACGTTCACCAAAAACGTTGTCGGCGAGGCCACCGGCAGGCCGGGGAAGAAGGTACGCATCACCTCCGGCGGCGCCGGAATGGCCTCCGGGAACGTGGCATCGCCCTGGCCGTCGAAGGTGTAGGCGAACACGGAAAAGCCGACCCGCTCCGACAGCGATTTCAGCAGCGGATCAAACTGATGGCAGTACGGACAATGCCCCTGCATAAACAGCACCACCTTCCAGTCATTGAGGTTGACGCGCGCGCCGTTGCTGAGCGTAAACCAGCGTGGCGCTGCAGCCGGCCGCGGAGCGGGGACGGACGTCGCTGATTGCGCCCGATTGACGCCGGCGTTTTTCTGCAGCGCCGCTATCTCATCAATCGTGGAGCCGTGTGCCAGCCCGGTTAACAGCAGCGCCAGCCAGGCGATGTTAACGATCCGCATTCTGCACCTCCCCGGCCCCGTGCTGTTCGTCTGTGCTCGCCGGCGACGGCGCCTGTTCACGATGAGCCGCGATATAGGCCTGTTTTTCCGCCTCCTCGCGCTGGCGTTTGGGGACGCGTGCCAGCTCATCGAGGATTTTGTAGCCGCCGCACACCGTCAGGGTGAGCGCGATAAACTCGGCCAGCGTCACCGCCATGTCCGGCGCCCGGTGCACCAGGCCGGCGACGATATGGAACCAGATCCCGAAGGCCGCGACCCAACCGCCGGTCGCGTCGATGTCAGGGAATTTAAATTTACGCATTCAACGCTCCGTTAATAATTGGGTTTGAAGTCGGTAAAGACGTTCAGGAACTGTTTGGCCAGATCGTCCTGGCTGATAAAGCCGTAGGCCAGCGGCTTGACTGCCCCGCTGCGCGGATCGACCAGCATCAGTGCCGGGAAGTGATTGACGCCCAGCCGCTGCGCCTGCCCCGCATCGCGACGGCTCTCCGGCATCGCAGGATTAACCACCCCGTCGACGGTCACCGGCACCACCGACAACCCGTAGCTGTCACGAAAGCCCTTCACCACGCTCACCAGCTGACCGTCGATCGGCTCCGCGCCGCGATAGAACAGCATCAGCCCGTACTGCTGCGCCATTTTGCCGATGGCCTCGCGCTGCGCGGCAAAGTCGGCGGCCAGCTGGCTTTTCACCGTGCCGTTGTAGTGGCTGTATTTGAGGTTGTAATCCAGCTCAGGGTGCGCTAAAAACGCGCGCTGCGCAGAGCGCTCAAACAGCCCCGCCTGCTGGGTAAAGTAGTTCTGCATCTGGAAGAACTTCACGAAGTTCTCGGTGCTGGGGTACAGGATGGCGTCTGCCAGCCGCTCCTTGAGCGACTGCTGCAGCAGCTGCAGCTTTTGCAGTGCGCCGGCCGGAGCGGCCGGGGCTACAGCCTGCGGTGGCATATCGTCGTCAGTGGGTTTGGCCTCCCGCTCATACCACTGCCAGCCGCCGGCCTGCGCGGTGAACGCCGCGCCCAGCAGGCTCAGGCCCAACAGTGCTGCCGCCCTGCGGTTGGCCAACCCGCGTGCCGCCAAATTGACATTTGAAGTCCCGCGCGTTTTCACTTGGCTGCCTCCTGCATACGTTGTGCGATTTGCTGCTTAACCTTCTCCAGCAGTGCCGCGTCTTCGGGCACCTTCTGGTTTTTCATCAGGTCTTCATAGAAATTGGCAAAGTCCAGCTGGTCGAAGTTGATGCGCTGCAGCTCGTCTACGGTAATGCCCCGGCAGTCGGGGGATTTTGCGTCGCCAAAGCCGATACCCAGCTGCCACGCGCGCCCCTGCTGCTGAACAATCTGCGCCAGCTTGCTGTCGAACTGGCAGTAGCTGCGCTTCTTCTGCAGGCAGACACCCAGCACTTTCTTGCTGCAGTATTCGCCGACACTGACGGTCAATTTGTTCTCTTTCGCCTTGCCCAGCGCCTTCTCTTCGCTGTCGCAGTGCGCCAGCCCGACGCTGTTACCCCACCCGGAGTCCTTGCAGCAGTCGCTGAAACCGGCAAACGCCTTGCGGCAGGACTGTCCCTTACCGGTGAAGGCGCGCACATCGATACCGTTCAGCGCCGCCACGTCCTTGCCAGCGGCTGCCACCGCGGCCAGCTCGGAAACGGCGTGCGCAAAGTCGTTGCCCTGGGTGCCCTTCTGCGCCTTGTCGCACTCCCCGTCCAGGCAGTACATCTGGCCACCGCACAACATCACATTCCCGGTGGTGCGGGTTTCGCAGGAGTAGGTCACGTTCTCGTGCAGGCACTGGCCATACTCATCGGAGAAGGCACAGCCGTGCGTGGCAATAGTGCAGCCCGGATTGTTGGCATAGGCTTCGCAGCTGCCCTGGCCGGCCTCCTGCAGCCGATAGGTGTCGGTAAAGCGCCAGCAGCTGGCCCACACCGGGTAGGTCTGGCCGTTGACCGTAACGGTTCGTTCGCCGCCCGGCTCACTGCAGACGGTATTGACCTTCACCGCCCCGGCCTCCTGCGCCAGTGGACAGTCGGCCGGTGTCGACGTGGTCGGCACCCAGACCTGCACCGACGAACTGCCGTCGAACTTCACGTAGAACACCATCGGCGAGCCGCCCCCGCCGCCGCTCAACTGCCTGACCATCGCATCCAGAAAGGTATCCAGGTGGCCACCGGGGTCCATGGTGAGGAATATATCGACCTGCTGATCCTGCGTGAGCGTGACGTTACCGACGTTCAGCGGCCGGCCGCCCCAGTCCTGACGGCCATAGCGCACCTCATTCCCCAGCAGTGAAAAGGCCAGTGGTACGCCATAGCTGTGCAGATCGTCCTGCAGCTCGAGGTATATCGACCCCGTATTCAGCTTGCCGGTAAACGGCGCCGTAAAGGTGCCGTGAATGCGGTTGCCCTCTTTCCACCAACGGATCATCGATTTGTCGAGGTGCGCGTTACGGTCTTCATAACGGGTCTCATAGTGGCCACCGATGTCGGTGGCGCGCTCGCAGGTACGCATCACCGCCGTATCGCGCTCGCACACATGCCGGGTGAACTCACTGCGGGTTACCTGTTCGGCCTTGCAGTCCGGGCCGGTCTTGCCGACGATGCTCTCGGCCTTGCCTTCAATCTCCTTGCCGGCCTGGATAAAGGGCGCATCGTGAGAAATCGGCTCCTTGGGGTTCTTGAGCACCGAATCAGTCACCGCCTGCCCGACCTCGGTCTGATCCCAGGCGGTGCCGCCGTCGGTCTTGAGGGTGTTGGCATCCCCGGCTGTGACGCCGCCGTAATAGCCTTTTTCTTTCGGGTTGTCGGTGTAGTTCGGCAGCACGTTGGCCGGGTTGGTGTTCTGCAGCGTCCCCGTGCCCTGACCGGCAATCTGTTTGGCAAACTCGCTGCCGGTCTGGAACACGTCATCACCTTCCGCCCGGCAATCGCCGGTGGCTAAGATAAACGTCCCCAGCACCAGGGCATGTGTTGCCAGCAGTCCGGGCAGTGACTTCACCAGGCGGGTCATTTTCCGCTCTCCTTGTCCAGCAGCGCCTGCGCGGTAGCGGCACAATCGCCGTCTTTGGCGACCTTCTTCAGCGCCTGCGCCATCAGCAGGTTACCGCGCACCACATCGAAGCCGGCCGCGCAGCGCACCACCAGCGCCGGCACGGCGGTGATGCCGAACTGGCTGTAGGGCTGCGGGTCGATTTGCACGCCGTCGATGCCGCCGGCTTCCACCAGTTTTTGCACCCGCTGCACCGTTTCGCGCATGTCGCCATTCACCATGCCGCGCAACGTGGCCGGAATACCGAAACGACGCGCCTCTTGCAGCATGCGGCGCATACCTTCCTCGGGAATAGCGAAGGACACGAAGTACAGCGCGCCCTCGGCCGGTTGTTCGGCGGCGTCCTGACGCTGCTTTGCTGCCAGCTGGTCAATAAAAGACTGGTCGTCCTGTGCCAGAGAACGCGGCGGTTGATTACGCAGGAACTCCGGCACCGGGGTGTTTTGGTGCAAGTCAGCCGAGCGCTTTTCCTGCTCGCGCAGCCATGCCCGGTTGCTGTCCACCTGGACGGTCGCCTGCTGCTGTGCGGTAGCAACAGGATCTGCCGCCGTTTGCCCGACAGCGATCATCGGTACGGTTACCCCCGTCAGGAGCACTGTCAGCAGCCCTGTCGCCTTGCTGTATGTCGTCATGACCTTCTCCTTATAAAAAGACGCAGTTGCGCTTGCGCCACATGACATAGCCGAAGTTCTTCTTGCTGGCCGGCGAGTTGTGGCCCACCTCCCAGCGCATCACGCTGCGCCCCATCGGGTGACAGCGGGCGCTGTCCGGGTACATGTTCACCATCTGATAACGCCAGCGCTCTTTCGGCATGATCGGCGATGGGTACTCGAAGCAGACCGCCCGATCTTTGCCGATGGACTCCATGATTTGCCCCTGGCGGTGCAGCTTGAACGCCATCTTTTCCGAGACCAGAACTGACGACTGCAGCGGGCTGATTTCCTTGGCCACCCAGCCGTTGAACGGGTACATCGAGCCCTGACTGCCGGCGCACCAGAACAATGCGTCGATCGGCAGATGAAAGCCGCTGGCAATGGCGTCGGCCGCGCAGGCGCCCTGCGCCAGCGGATTGGCAAAGACCACCGCTTCCGGGTTGAGAATGGTGGTCAGGCTGCTGTCGACCCAGGTCGGATCGATTTCCGACAGGTAGGCGATGTCCATGTCCCCGCCCTGTAGGCAGCCCGCGGAAGTGATGATGTTCAGCCAGTAGGTCAGCGGGTACTTGTACCAGTGGACGTGATAGAACGCGGTGGTCACGTCGCCCTTGCCACTGCTGCCGCCCGTGCCGGTGCCAATCTTGCCGAGGTTGATGCTAAAGCCCCCCAGGTTGACCATGCAGCCCGGCGAGCGGGTCACGTCAGTCATGGCCATCGGCTCCCAGTACCCCATTGCCATCCCGATACGCTGAAAAATCGGCGGCGGTGCCGGGCAAAACTGAATAGGGCTGCCCGGATTGCTGGTATCCGGCAAATCCCCCTTGCCGACCGGAATGCTGCCGATCGAGAGCGGGAAGATGCAGCGCCAGCAGATATCGGTGATCGGGTTGACAAAGCGCCCCTGGCAGGCCGCATCCGCCGCCTGAGACGGTGCCGAAAACAGGCATGCCACAACCAGCAACGCCGAGAGCCAGCACCGGATCATGCGCGACGCTCCTGGCAATGCGTCGCCCACTGCGTTCCACGGTAAATCTCTTGCACATCACCGGCGGCAACCATCCGAGCGGTGGGACGTGCCTCATCCTGCGGCGGTAATAACGCCGCCAGGGTGCTCAGCAGACTGTCGATAAGCGCCAGTTTGTCGAACAAATAAGGGTTGCGACCTTCCCGATCGGCAGGCACCTGCTCACGCAACTCGTGGGCTACCTCGCGGCATTCCAGAATGCATTTGTAGATCCCACCGTTTGCCGACGCCGCCTTGCGGATGGCCATCAACTCGCCGTGGCGCGCGGCCAGCAATTGGCGACAGCTCTGCAGCTGATTCTCGGTCGCAATAAAACGTTTACGTGTCACAAACATACTGGTCCCCTTCAGTTCGCGCTGCCGGCGGCAGGAATGGATTCGATACGCAGCCGCAGGCCGCTCGGCGCCGCCGTGATGCGCACCGGCACCGTCGTCAGCCCGAACCGGCGCGACAGCGCCCCGCCCTGATCGAAGTAGATACGGCTGTCGAGCGCGGCAGAGGTCTTGGGAATGTCGCCGTTGACCAGAATGACCTTCACCATCAGGGTCTCCGGCTGCTGCGCCTTCATCCAGGCAACCTGCTGCGGATCGTCGCCGTCGATGAAATACAGCGTCTGGGCGAACGGCACGGTGGCCAGCGGGTTGATAACGTCGCCCTTGCGAGCAAACACGCGCCCCTTGTCGTCTTTCAGGTCAGAAGAGAGCTGTACGCTTGGGTCGAAGAAACGTTCGGCATAGCGCTCGGTCCTGCCGATGCCGGCAACCGGCTCAGGCCGCTGGCTGTGCTTCACGGTACGCGCTTTGAACGCCGTCATCTCCTGCTCCCAACGGCCGCTGCGCTTCAATTCGGTCAGACGTTCGTGAATGGTCTGCAGCATGTCAGGCTCGGCCACCGGGTACAGGTCGCCCCAGGTGCCGAAGTCTTTGGCCACCGCCATGCAAGGCAGCAGTGATAATGAGAACACTAAGCAGACAAGGCGCATCAGTTGCCTCCTGCTTTTGCCTGTGCGACAGCGGCCCGCAGCGCCGTCACATCCACGGCGCCATACAGCGGTGTCACTTGATCCGCTCGCGCATCTCGGGTCGGCATGACGATAAAGGCGGGGGTGCCGCTGATGTTCAGCTGCTGGGCCAGTTCACGCGTGGCCAGCAGCGTTTTCTCCGTCTCGGGCAGCACGGTCATCGGCGCGGCGCCGGCGCTCTGGAGGGCCACATTAAGCGTGGGTTGGGACAAACGCCCTTCGTTCTCACCGGAGGCAAACACCGCATTGTGGTAGGCCAGATAGGCCTCGCCGCCCTTGAGTTGCCACAGCGTCAGGCCGGTACGTGCTGCCTGCACCGACATCGGCCAGCGGCTGCCAAAAATGGGGAACTCCTTGAACACAAAGCGCACATCGGGATTGTCCCACACAAAGTCGGCCACCACCGGCGCCATACGCGCGCACCAGATGCACTGATAGTCAAAAAACTGCACCACGGTCACGCCGCCGTCAGGATGCACTACCGGCGTCGCCGGATCGTGCAATAACGTCGCCTGCAGTTCCGGCTGCGTGGTCAACGCGGTTTGCACCGTGCGATTGGCTGCGGTCTGTTGCTGTGCCTCCAGCTTCTCACTCATCTGCAGCAGGATGTCCGGGTGCGCCAGCAGGTAATCGCGGGCAAGTGGCCCGATGGCCTCCTGCTGAGCCGGGGTAAACACCACTGGAGTCGCCGTGATGGTGGCTGGCATTTGATTTCTCCCCAGATTCGTAACGAACATGATTACAAAACAAACAACAAAGCCCGCCATAAAACTGATTACTGAACTATTCATAGGTTTGTCTCCTCACCTACACTGACGATATTGCCCCGCTGCATTCGGGCGGCAATATCCCGCTGTAGCTCGCGTGTCACGTCCCTGGCACCGCCTACTACCGCCGGCGAGACCAGGATGATCACGTTGTTGCGCTGCTGGTATTGCGTGATGCTGGTTTGCAGCGCGCCGGTAAACCGTTCGGCCAGCAGCTTGCTGCGCTCCGGCGGCAGGGATTGTTTGGCGGCGTTCTCGTAGAACGCCTCCATGGTCTGTTTCATGTCGAAGGTGACGATCGCTGGCTGACGATGCAGCAGCCACAGCGTGGCCCCCACACTGAGCAGAACGGCAATCAGCACGCAGACCGTACCCCACAGCACAATGGCACGTTTCTGTGCCGGGCTGTTTGGCGTCGTGATAATGGCAGGCAGTGTCATGCGGCCGCCCTCCCTGTGTAGTTCTCTTCCACCCAGCGCTCGATGCGCGCCATCTCCTCGCCAAAGTTGCGGTGCGCCAGCTCATACACGGCGTCATGCACCGATACCCCCTGTTCGCGCCGGGCCTGCATGAACTCGAAGTCCTGGCCCTGGGAGGAGTACATGGCGCGGCTCAGCGGATCGACAAACAGGCGGTGCCAGCTGACCTTGCCGGAGACCATCAGCATGAAGGAGCTGAACCACTGGTCTTTAGCCGATTCGAACTTCCCGATCATGTCCTGCTGCAGCTGGGTGAAGTTGTCCGGGTTTTTCTGCAGATAGGTTTTGAACTCGGAGGCGTCCTGCATCAGGATGATCTTGTAGGAGGAGTTGCCCCAGGCGGCTTTCGCGGCCGAGCTGGCGGTGTCCGAGTCAAAGTCCTTGATGTTCTGGGTAATGGTGATGTATGCCCCGCGGTGACGGCGCGCGGTACGGTAACCCTCTTCGATAAACTCGCCCGCCTTGGCGTTCTTGAAGTTGAGCAGCTTCCAGCCTTCGTCGATAACGCACAGCTTCTTGCTCTGACGCGATGTCTGGTACATCCGCCCCTCGATGTAGATCATCAGCGAGAACATCACCGCAACCAGCAGATCAGGGCGGTTTTTCAGGCCGCCCATCTCCAGTACCACCATGTTGACGTCATCGCGCAGTGACGGTTCGTCGGAGTTGAAGAACTCACCATAGGTGCCGTCGGAGCAGTACTTATCCAGCAGGATGGTCATTTCATGCAGGCGGTTGCGGATGGTCGGCGAATCGCGATAGACCTCCTCATCCATTGCGTCGCGCAGAAAGTCACGCACATCATCGATACGGGCATTCTTTTGCTTGCTCAGCCAGGCAGCCTTGACCGCCATCTCCAACAGGCTCTCATGAACTTCGTCCAGGTTACCGTCGGGGCTGGCCATCACCGAAATCAGGTTGGCGATCTGCGTCGCCGACAGGTTGATGTCTTTCACGTTGGCGAACGGGTTGAACTTCAGCGTCTGGGCGTCGATGTAAACCCCGCCCATGTTTTCGCACAGGCTCTTGTAACCATCGCCCATATCGAACACCCAGGCGGCGCCACCGGTATCCAGCACGCTGCGCAGCATCGGCTGAATAAGGCCGGTTTTACCCGCGCCTGACGTCCCGGCCACCGCCATGTTGTAGTTGGTGTTGCGCATCACCTCGGAGTAGATGTCGATAAACGCCAGCTGGTTGCGGTAGGTGGGCGCCAGCAGACCGGACGGCGCCAGACGGTTGTCGGCGACGATCGGCATCAGGTTGACCACGTTCAGGGTCTTGGCGCGATGCACCGCACCGTGCATTGCCAAATCCTGGAAGACGCCGTGCTCGGCCATAAACGGCAGGCAGGCCAGAAAATTCCAGTGCTGCTTGAAGCGCGGCGATATCAGGTCAAAACCGTTCTTGCGGTAGCTGTTGATGACGTCCTGCTCGCAGCGCAGCGCCACGCTGTCATTGTCTTCGCAAAACACCGTCACGTTATAGAAGAAGGAAACGATCGCCGTCTGGTTGGACGCCAGACTCTGGCGCAGATCGCCCCACTCCTTCATTTCCTCCAGCGTGCCGGGGAAGAATTTGGCGTAGGAGGTGCGGGATTTTTTCTCCAGATCGATGTACTTGCGGTTCGCCTCAAAAGAGGTCTTGGTCTGTTCTTCAACGACCAGCGTCAACGTAATAATGAACGGCGTGGCGATCGACAGTTCGGGATACAGCAGGTTGCCGTAGTTGTCGGCGGTGTTCCACAGGAAGGCCATCTCCGGGTTCTGCTCGAGCTGGAAATTCATCACCCGCGCCACGCTGCCTTTCTTGCTGCCGGCATCACGCAGGTTGATTTTGACACAGTCGGGATACACGTCCATACCGAACCCGTTGTCGATGCACTGGAAGTTCAGGTCTTTCAACGGGTCGAGTTTGCGCGGCTTGTTGTACAGCTGGTTCGGATCGTGGTTGATGATTTCACCCACGACGTTGATAAAGTCCGCGGCGTTCAGCGACTGGGTCGGGATTTTTGCCCCCATTAGCGACGCCCGCAACACTTTGACCAGGTTCTCCAGCTCGGTGATGAGTGCCTTGTTGTAGCGTTTGCTCTTGACACAGTAGGAGATAAATACCCGGTAGTTGCGCAGCGTCAGCGGCATATCGACGCCCGGTGGCAGGGAAAATCGGTCTGCCGCCGCCATCAGGTAGTAGGCACGCGTGATGGCGTTGAATTTGTCCGCGTCCTTGCCCGACCAGGAGAAGTCACGCAGACCGGATTCCACCAGATCGCCGACGCGCTTGCTGGCCATTAGGTGAACGGACAACGCGATCCCGCGCGGCAACTTGGTGCGCAGCAGACTTTCGAGCGTCAGAACCACCTGCTCGTTGGCGCCGGCCAGCGGCAGCGCTTCCAGCACAAAGCCGATGGAGCCGGCATTGATGAACAGCCCGCTCTCTTCGTCATAGTCGCGATAGGGCAGCACGCTGCTCAGCTGGGGAAAGTTCATGTCACCCAACACCTTGTTGGCAGCAGAAGCTTCATCCGGCATCTTCAGCGCCGACAGCAGGCTGTTGGCGGTATGGGTGACCTTGTCGAGCAAATTCATTTACGGCTCCCTGTCAGTACACGGACTGGGGCTGACCCCAGACGGCGGGTTTAACCACGAACAGCACCTTGCCCGGCTGGTGATAAACGTCCTGACTGTCAATCCAGGGCGCGATCCACAGCTGCGCGGTCTGCTCGGCCTGGCGTGCCGGTCGGGTGCTGCCGACACCGGCACAACGTGGCAACGTGCAGGTACTGACGGTCGTCACGATGGCGGTCGGCGCCGCAATCGCCGGATACGCCGGTACCACCGGCGCCGGGGATGCAGTGTCCTGACGAGGCAACAAACGGGAAGTGCTGCCGGCTGAGACAGGGACGGGGCCGGTATCTCGCCCCACTGCCGCAAAGTCGCCGTCAGCCAGGCGAGGCAATGCGGCCGCAGCCGGCTTTGCTTCGCTGCCCTCTTCCAGCGACTTGGCTTTCTCGTTGGCCTGCTCCATCGTCATGCAGCTGTCAGAGGTGGTGGCGTTACAGCCGAACTCGCTGCTGACGCCGGCACAACCGGCCAGCAGCAGCACGCCACCCAAGGCGGGGAATAAAAGCA
>NZ_CAJCKE010000021.1:0-91471 GCF_903970925.1 Serratia sp. ME47
TGCCTGGCGGCAATAGCGCGGTGGTCCCACCTGACCCCATGCCGAACTCAGAAGTGAAACGCCGTAGCGCCGATGGTAGTGTGGGGTCTCCCCATGCGAGAGTAGGACACTGCCAGGCATCAAATTAAGCGTGCTGATATGGCTCAGTTGGTAGAGCGCACCCTTGGTAAGGGTGAGGTCCCCAGTTCGACTCTGGGTATCAGCACCACTTTATTTAAAGTGGGTTTAGAAGTTCGGCAGAAAAAAGAATTTGCTTGGCGGCAATAGCGCGGTGGTCCCACCTGACCCCATGCCGAACTCAGAAGTGAAACGCCGTAGCGCCGATGGTAGTGTGGGGTCTCCCCATGCGAGAGTAGGACACTGCCAAGCATCAAATAAAACAACAAGCCTCATGCGAAAGCATGGGGCTTTTTGTTTTGTCTGTTATCTGGCGTTCTGCTCGAGCATGGGCATGCGAAAGGCCCGTCGGGAACGGGCCTTAACGCCGCTTGCGGCGGCCCCGCAGGGGAGAGTCTCAGGATGAGACGAATTGTGTAGGACAAATCCGCCGGGAGCGGATTTGAACGTTGCGAAGCAACGGCCCGAAGGGGGGCGGGCAGGACGCCCGCCATAAACTGCCAAGCATCAAATAAGCCAAGAGGCCATCCGAAAGGATGGCCTTTTTGCTTTCAGTACCTCTCATTCTCCCTGCCAAGATCCTGACGCAGCTCGCGCAATGAAACATTTTCACCTTTCCGCTGAACGCTCGACATCGACGGAAAAAAACGCTATCTTCGGGCATCTAGAAGTCTAAACGTATAAATGGATGTGTGAGGGTTAAGCAATGCCGATTCGTGTTCCTGATGAGTTACCTGCGGTCAATTTCTTGCGCGGTGAGAATGTCTTCGTGATGACATCCTCGCGGGCAAAAACACAGGAAATCAGGCCGCTGAAAGTGCTGATCCTCAACCTGATGCCAAAGAAGATCGAAACGGAAAACCAGTTTCTGCGCCTGCTTTCCAACTCGCCGCTGCAGATTGATATTCAGCTGCTGCGCATTGACAGCCGCGAATCGAAGAACACGCCGGCCGAGCATCTGAACAACTTCTACTGCGACTTCGAGGATATCCAGAACGAGAACTTCGATGGCCTGATCGTCACCGGCGCGCCGCTGGGGCTGGTCGATTTCTGCGACGTTGCCTACTGGCCGCAGATCGAGCGTGTGATCGACTGGGCTAAGCACCACGTTACCTCCACGCTGTTCGTGTGCTGGGCGGTACAGGCGGCGTTGAACATCCTGTACGGCATTCCCAAGATGACGCGCGAAGTGAAGCTCTCCGGCGTTTATCCGCACCAAACGCTGCAGCAGCATGCGTTGCTGACGCGCGGCTTCGACGAAAGCTTCCTGGCGCCGCATTCACGCTATGCCGATTTCCCGACCGAGGTGATTCGCCAATATACCGACCTGGACATCCTGGCCGAATCCGAGCAGGCTGGCGCCTACCTGTTCGCCAGCAGGGATAAGCGCCTGGCGTTCGTCACCGGCCATCCGGAATACGATACAATGACGCTGGCGGGAGAGTATTGTCGCGACAACGAAGCTGGCCTCGATCCTGCCGTACCGCTCAACTACTTCCCCGATGACAACCCCGCACTGACACCGAAAGCCACCTGGCGCAGCCATGGCCACCTGCTGTTTTCCAATTGGCTCAACTATTACGTCTACCAGATCACGCCTTACGATCTGCGCCATATGAATCCGACTCTCGACTGATCTTTTCTGCCTGCCGGCGGCTGAATCGAGGCCGCCGCACTGCTCATCCTCTGCACGATCCTCTTTTTACCCGTCAATTATCCAAAGAAACCATTGCCTAACAACGCGTTAGCTCGTCCTTGCAATTCTATTGGAACCGATTTCCTTACCTGTTGACCATGTTATTTTCCATAACTAATTGATAATAAAGTGTTAATAAAATATTTAATAATAAAATGGAAATGGTTTTTGATTTTTATTTTTTGTTGGGTATTCTTAACGCTATCGGGATGAGATCTGACCAGTTTAGGATCGTTTCATCCGCCCTGATCCACAGTGATTTCTGATGAAAATGCGCCGGTCGCTCGGGCGCAACGATGGGAAGGAGCAAGGTCATGACGCAACAGATAGCAGGCACGGAGTTAAGGTTTACGCAGGGTTTCTCCGCTGCGGAGCGCCAGGTGTTAACGGATGAAGCGGTTGAATTTCTGGCGGAACTGGTGGGGAAATTCACGCCGCGTCGCAATGAGCTGCTGGCGGCGCGTGCCCGCTGGCAGCAAAATATCGATCGCGGCGAATTGCCTGGGTTTATTTCGGAAACCAATTCCATTCGTGAAGGCAATTGGCAGATCCGCGGCATTCCGCAAGACCTGCGCGATCGCCGGGTAGAGATCACCGGGCCGGTCGAGCGCAAGATGGTGATCAATGCGTTGAACGCCAACGTAAAAGTGTTTATGGCGGACTTCGAAGACTCGCTGGCGCCAAGCTGGGACAAAGTCATCGACGGTCAAATCAACCTGCACGATGCGGTTAACGGCACCATCTCCTACACCAATGAAGCCGGCAAGATCTACCAGCTGAAACCGAATCCGGCGGTGTTGATCGCTCGCGTGCGCGGCTTGCACCTGCCGGAGAAGCACGTCTTGTGGCGTGATGAAGCCATCCCCGGCGGCCTGTTCGATTTCGCGCTGTACTTCTACCACAACTATCGCCAACTGCTGGCCAAGGGCAGCGGCCCGTATTTCTACCTGCCGAAAACCCAGTCCTGGGAGGAAGCTGCCTGGTGGAGCGATGTCTTCAGCTTTACCGAGGATCGTTTCGATCTGCCGCGCGGCACCATCAAGGCGACCGTGCTGATCGAAACTCTGCCGGCGGTGTTCCAGATGGACGAGATCCTGTATCACCTGCGCGATCACATCGTCGGTCTGAACTGCGGCCGCTGGGATTACATCTTCAGCTACATCAAAACGCTGAAGAACCACGGCGATCGCGTGCTGCCGGACCGTCAGTCGGTGACCATGGAAAAACCTTTCCTCAGCGCCTATTCGCGCCTGTTGATCAAAACCTGTCATAAGCGCGGCGCCTTCGCCATGGGCGGCATGGCGGCGTTTATCCCGAGCAAAGACGCCGAAAAAAACGCCTGGGTGCTGAACAAGGTACGGGCGGACAAAGAGCTGGAAGCCAACAATGGCCACGACGGCACCTGGGTGGCGCACCCGGGCTTGGCGGACACGGTGATGGAGGTGTTCGGCAACGCATTGGGCGATCGTCAAAACCAGCTGGACGTGCTGCGTGAGCAGGATGCGCCGATCAGCGCCGCGCAACTGCTGGAACCGTGCGACGGCGAACGCACCGAAGCGGGGATGCGCGCCAATATCCGCGTGGCGGTGCAGTACATCGAAGCCTGGATCTCCGGCAACGGCTGCGTGCCGATTTACGGTTTGATGGAAGATGCGGCGACGGCGGAGATCTCCCGTACGTCTATCTGGCAGTGGATCCACCACGAGAAGAGCCTGAACGACGGGCGCCCGGTCACCAAGGCGCTGTTCCGCCAGATGTTGCAAGAAGAGATGTTGGTGGTGCGTGAAGAAGTAGGGGAAGCGCGCTTTAACGCCGGCCGGTTCGAAGAGGCGGCGCGCCTGATGGAGCGCATCACCACGCAAGATGAATTAATCGATTTCCTGACGTTGCCCGGCTATGAGCTGCTGGCCTGAACTTTCCCAATCAACCCTACATGACTGAAAGGATAAAAATTATGTCTACCTCTCGCTCTCAACAGATCCAGCAGCTGGAACAGGAATGGAAATCGGCCCGTTGGGAAGGCATCACTCGCCCTTACAGCGCCGAAGACGTGATCAATCTGCGCGGTTCGGTCAACCCGGAATGCACCCTGGCGCAAAACGGCGCCGCCAAACTGTGGGCGTTGCTGAACGGCAAGGCGCGCAAAGGCTACGTGAACTGCCTGGGCGCGCTGACCGGCGGCCAGGCGCTGCAGCAGGCCAAAGCCGGCGTCGAGGCCATCTACTTGTCCGGTTGGCAAGTGGCGGCCGACGCCAACAGCGCAGCGGCCATGTACCCTGACCAATCGCTGTATCCGGTGGACTCGGTGCCGAAGGTGGTCGAGCGCATCAACAACACCTTCCGCCGCGCCGATCAGATCCAATGGGCGAACCAGATTGAGCCGGGCAGCAAAGGGTACACCGATTATTTCCTGCCGATCGTCGCTGATGCGGAAGCCGGCTTCGGCGGCGTATTGAACGCCTTTGAGCTGATGAAAGCGATGATTACCGCCGGGGCCGCCGGGGTGCACTTCGAAGATCAGCTGGCGGCGGTGAAGAAATGCGGCCATATGGGCGGCAAAGTGCTGGTGCCGACGCAAGAAGCGATCCAGAAACTGGTCGCCGCGCGCCTGGCGGCCGATGTGCTTGGCGTGCCGACGCTGGTGATCGCCCGTACCGACGCCGATGCGGCCGACCTGCTGACCTCTGACTGCGATCCGTATGACAGCGCCTTCGTCACCGGCGAGCGTACGGCGGAAGGCTTCTTCCGTACCCATGCCGGCGTCGAGCAGGCGATCAGCCGCGGTCTGGCTTATGCCCCTTACGCCGATATGGTGTGGTGCGAAACCTCAACGCCGGATCTGGATGCCGCCCAGCGCTTCGCCGACGCCATCCACGCCAAATACCCTGGCAAGCTGCTGGCCTACAACTGCTCGCCGTCGTTCAACTGGAAGAAGAACCTCGACGACCAGACCATCGCCCGTTTCCAGCAGGCGCTGTCGGACATGGGCTACAAGTATCAGTTCATCACGCTGGCGGGCATCCACAGCATGTGGTTCAACATGTTCGACCTGGCGCACGCCTATGCGCAGGGCGAAGGGATGAAACACTACGTCGAGAAGGTGCAGCAGGCGGAGTTCGCCGCGGTGGAGCGCGGTTACACCTTCGCGTCGCACCAGCAAGAGGTGGGCACTGGCTACTTCGACAAAGTCACCACCATCATTCAGGGCGGCGCCTCTTCGGTCACCGCGCTGACCGGTTCGACGGAAGAACAGCAGTTCTGATGCGGCAAGCTTGAAGACGTTTCACCCGGAGCCTGCATGCGCAGGCTTCTTTTTCTGGCGGGGGTAAGGATGGCGGCAAAACTGGAGTTGTTGATCGCACAGACGATCCTGCAGGGCTTCGATGCGCAGTACGGCCGCTTTCTGGAAGTGACCGCCGGCGCGCAGCAGCGCTTTGAGCAGGCGGATTGGCCGGCGGTGCAGCAGGCGATGAAAAAGCGCATCCATCTGTACGACCATCACGTCGGTCTGGTGGTGGAGCAGCTTAAATGCATCACCGGGCAGAAATATTTCGACGCCGACTTCCCCAGCCGGGTCAAAGCGGTCTATATCGATCTGCTGCCGGACTACCCGCGTTTTGAGATCGCCGAAAGCTTCTTCAACTCGGTCTATTGCCGGTTGTTCAAGCATCGCGATCTGACGCCGGACAAGCTGTTCGTTTTCAGTTCGCAGCCGGAACGACGTTTTCGCGACATTCCGCGTCCGCTGGCGCGCGATTTTACCCCCAATGGCGATCTGCCGGCGATGCTGCGCAGCGTATTGAGCGATCTGCCGCTGCGGTTGCCGTGGGAGGATCTGACACGCGACATTCGCTACATCAATCAGGCGCTGCAACGCGCCTTCAGCCCACAGCAACTGACGGGGGCGACCTTCCAGATCGCCAACGAGCTGTTCTATCGCAACAAGGCCGCCTGGCTGGTCGGCAAGTTGCGCCTGGCCGACGGCGTTTACCCGTTCCTGTTGCCGATTCACCACAGCGAATCGGGCGCGCTGTTTATCGACGCCTGCCTGACCGGCAAGGCCGAGGCCAGCATCGTCTTCGGTTTCGCCCGCTCTTATTTCATGGTCTACGCACCGCTGCCGGCGGCGATGGTGGAGTGGCTGCGCGAGATCCTGCCGGGCAAGACCACCGCCGAGCTGTACATGGCGATCGGCTGCCAAAAACACGGCAAAACCGAATGCTATCGCGAATACCTGACCTTTATGGCGCACTCACAGGAGCAGTTCATCATCGCGCCGGGCGTGAAAGGCATGGTGATGCTGGTGTTCACCCTGCCGTCCTTCGATCGGGTGTTTAAAGTGATCAAGGATGAGTTCGCCCCGCAGAAAGAGGTGACGCAGGCGCAGGTGATGGCTTGCTATCAGCTGGTGAAAGAGCACGATCGCGTCGGGCGCATGGCGGATACTCAGGAGTACGAAAATTTCGTCGTCGACAAGGCGCGTCTCAGCCCTGAGCTATTGGCGGAGCTGCGGCGTGAAGTGCCGGGCAAGCTGGAAGATCTCGGCGATCGCATCGTGATCAAACATCTGTATATGGAACGGCGCATGACGCCGCTGAACCTGTATCTGGAGCAGGCCAACGACCAGCAAATGCGCGATGCGATTGAAGAGTACGGCAATGCGATCAAGCAGTTGGCCGCCGCCAATATTTTCCCCGGCGATATGCTGTTCAAGAACTTCGGCGTGACGCGCCACGGGCGTGTGGTGTTCTACGACTACGACGAGATTTGCTACATGACCGAGGTCAACTTCCGCGACATTCCGCCGCCGCGTTATCCGGAGGACGAGCTGGCCAGCGAG
Organism: Serratia sp. ME47; assembly: GCF_903970925.1. Classification (NCBI taxonomy): domain Bacteria; kingdom Pseudomonadati; phylum Pseudomonadota; class Gammaproteobacteria; order Enterobacterales; family Yersiniaceae; genus Serratia; species Serratia sp. ME47. Next base: position 6,654 of record NZ_CAJCKE010000021.1, read on the forward strand.
CCGTGGTACAGCATCGCGCCCAACGATGTGTTCCCGGAAGAGTTCCGCCACTTCCTGTGCGGCGATCGGCGCATTCGGCAGGTGTTTGAAGAGTTGCACAGCGATCTGTTTACCGCGGAGTATTGGCGCGGGTTGCAGCAGCGCATCCGCGAGGGGCATGTGGAAGACGTGTTCGCTTATCGCAAGAAGCAGCGGTTCAGCCAGCGCAGCGGGGCGGCGCTGCCGGCCGCCACCGCTGCGATGTAAATCAGGCCTGGGCGCCCGCGACGGCGGCGCGCGCCAGTTCGGTAATGCGCGCGTAGTCGCCGCTTTCGAGCGCGTCCGCCGGCACCAGCCAGGAGCCGCCGATGCATAGCACGCTTTTCAGCGCCAGATAGCTGCGGTAATTGTCCGGCGAGATGCCGCCGGTCGGGCAGAAACGCACCTGCGGGAATGGGCCGCCGATCGCCTGCAGCGCTTTTACGCCGCCGTTGGCTTCCGCCGGGAAGAATTTAAATTCGCGCAGGCCGTAATCCATGCCCTGCATCAGCTCGGAAACGGTGCTGATGCCCGGTATAAGGGGAATGGAACCGGCGGTGGCGGCTTTGAGCAGCTCGTCGGTCAGCCCCGGGCTGATGGCGAACTGCGCGCCGGCCTCGGTCACTTCCCGCAGCTGCTGCGGATTGATCACCGTACCGGCGCCGATGATCGCTTCCGGCACCTCTTGGGCGATGGCGCGAATGGCGTCCATGGCGCAGGCGGTGCGCAGCGTCACCTCCAGCACCCGCACGCCGCCGGCGACCAGCGCTTTCGCCAGCGGCACCGCATGTTCCAGCTTGTTGATCACGATGACCGGCACCACCGGCCCCGCCGTCAGGATCTGCTCGGCGCTTGTTGTCCACTTGTTCATGCTGACGTTCTCCTCTGTGGCCGCCGCCAGGCGGCGATGCGGCCAGGCTATCGATTAAAATTTGATGCAGCAGGCGCCCTGCTCGGCGCCTGACAGCTGGCTGCGCAGCGCGCCGAACAGCTCGCGGCCGCAGCCGATGTGTTCGGCGCTCAGATCGGGTTGGCAAGGCGTGCGCCGCGCCAACTCGTCAGCGTCGACCAGCACCTGCAGCTCGCCGCTGCGGCCGTTGACGCGGATCGGATCGCCGTCGCGCACTTTCGCCAGCAGGCCGCCGGTATAGGCTTCCGGGGTGACGTGAATGGCGGAAGGCACCTTGCCGGAGGCGCCGGACAGGCGGCCGTCGGTCACCAGCGCCACTTTGAAGCCGCGATCCATCAACACGCCCAGCGGCGGCATCAGCTTATGCAGCTCCGGCATGCCGTTGGCCTGCGGCCCCTGGAAGCGCACCACCACCACGCAATCGCGATCCAGCTTGCCGGCTTCGAACGCCGGCACGATATCGTGCTGGCTGTCGAACACCACCGCCGGCGCTTCGATGATCTGGTTATCGGCGGGCACCGCCGAGGTTTTCATCACCGCGCGGCCCAGATTGCCGGCCATCACTTTGGTGCCGCCATGATGTTCGAACGGCTGGGCCACGCTGGCGATCACGCTGGCGTCGAGCGAGCCGGCCACGCCTTCGCGCCATACCAATTGGCCGTTGTCCAGCCACGGTTCCTGGGTGTAGCGGCGCAGGCCGAAACCGGCCACGGTGTGCACGTCTTCGTGCAGCAGGCCGTGTTGCAGCAGTTCGCGCACCACCAGCGGCACGCCGCCGGCGGCCTGGAATTGGTTGATGTCGGCCGGGCCGTTCGGGTAGATGCGGCACAGCAGCGGCACCGCCTCCGACAGCTCCGAGAAATCGTCCCAGGTGATGATGATGCCCGCCGCCCGCGCCATCGCCACCAGATGCATGGTCAGGTTGGTGGAGCCGCCGGTGGCCAGCAGCGAGACGATGCCGTTCACCACCACTTTCTCGTCCACCAGGCGGCCGATCGGCAGGTAGTTGCCGGCGGTATCGGTCAGTCGAGTCACCTGGCGCGCGGCGGCGTCGTTCAGCGCGTCGCGCAGCGGCGTGTCCGGATGGACGAAGGAGGCGCCCGGCAGATGCAGACCCATCACTTCCATCACCATCTGGTTGGTGTTGGCGGTGCCGTAGAAGGTGCAGGTGCCGATGCCGTGATAAGAGGCCGCCTCGGCCTCCAGCAGCGCCAAACGGTCGGCCTTGCCCTCGGCGTACAGCTGGCGCACGCGCACTTTTTCCTTGTTCGGCAGGCCGCTGCTCATCGGGCCGGCCGGCACGAACAGCGCGGGCAGGTGGCCGAAGGAGAGGGCGGCCATCACCAGCCCCGGCACGATCTTGTCGCAGATGCCGAGGAACAGCGCGCCGTCGAACATATTGTGCGACAGGCCGACGGCGGCCGACATGGCGATCACGTCGCGGCTCATCAGCGACAGCTCCATGCCGTCCTGCCCCTGCGTCACCCCGTCGCACATCGCCGGCACGCCGCCGGCCACCTGGCCCACGGCGCCGACCGCCTTCAGCGCCTGCTTCAGCCGCTGCGGGTAGTGTTCGTACGGCTGGTGGGCCGACAGCATGTCATTGTAAGCGGTGATGATGGCGATATCGCTGCGCACCATGTTTTTCAGCGACGCCTTGTCATCGGGCTGACAGGCGGCGAAGCCGTGGGCCAGGTTGCCGCAGGCGAGCTGCGCGCGGTGGACGGTTTGGGAGCGGGCCGCCTCGATACGCGCCAGATAGGCGGCGCGGCTGGCCTGGGAACGGTCGATGATGCGCTGTGTGACACGGGACAAGGTTGGATTAATCATGCCTTCCTCACATTGCTGTTGTTATAGTCGCCGCCTGTGGCGGTGCCCCCGGGGGTGATTTGCAGCCCTGGTGTGCAAGGCCGGGGGCGATTTAGGATTTAAAACATCGTGAACGCAATCATGCCGATGGCGCCGCCGACGCTGCCCAGAATGGTTTCCATCACCGTCCAGGTTTTCAGCGTTTGCAGTTCGTTGGCGCCGGTGAATTTGCCGAACAGCCAGAAGCCGGCGTCGTTGACGTGGCTCAGCACGATGGAGCCGCCGGCGATGCAGATGGCCAGCGCGGCCAGTTGCCCGCCGTTCAGACCGAGCTGACTGGTGACCGGCAGCACCAGACCGACGGTGGTCAGGCAGGCGACGGTGGCCGAGCCCTGAATCACCCGCACCATGGCGGACAGCGCGAAGGCGGCCACGGCGATCGGCAGGCCGGCGCCGATCATGGCGTCACCCAGCGCCGGCCCTACGCCGGAATCCACCAGGATCTGCTTGAACACCCCGCCGGCGCCGGTCATCAGCAGGATGATCCCGGCCGGCTGCACCGCGGCGGAGCAGATGGCCAGCGTTTGTTCGTTGCTCATGCCGCGCGGTTTCGCCAGACCGTAAATCACGATCAGGCAGGCCAGCAGGATGGCGGTGAACGGGTGGCCGATAAACTCCAGCCACTGCTGCAGCTGCGAGCCGGGGGTGACCAGCCGCGCGCCGATGGTTTTCATGCCGACCAACACCAGCGGGCACAGCACCAGCGCCAGGCTGAAGCCGAACGACGGCAGATTGCCCTTGGTCAGCGTCGGCTCATTCTCTTCCGGCGGCATCGGCCAGTTGACGAAACGGCTGATAAAGCTGCCGTACAGCGGGCCGGCGATCAGCATGCCGATCACCGCCGCCACCAGGCCGATGGCGATCATCCAGCCGAAATCGGCCTTCATCTGCGACGCCAGCAGCATTGGCACCGGCCCCGGCAGCAGGAAGGAGGCGGCGGCGGCCACGCCGGCGAACAGCGGGATGGCCAGTTTGACGATATTGCCGTCGGTGCGGCGCGCCACGGCGAACACGATGCCGATCAGCAGCACCACCGCCACGTCGAAGAACAGCGGCAGCGCGCAGATCAGCCCGGCGATGCCGAGCGCGTAGTGCGCCTTGCTTTGTCCGAATCGTTTCAGCAATTGCGCCGCAATTTGGTCGAGCGCGCCGACCTCATGCAGGATCTTGCCGAACATCGCCCCGAGCGCCACCACGATCGCCAGGAAGCCCAGCGTGTCGCCCATGCCTTTTTGCATAGTGTCGGCGATGTGTTCCAGCGGCATGCCGGAGAAAATGCCGGCGGCGATGGACACCAGCATCAGCGCGACGAAGGCGTGCATGCGCGCCTTCATCACCAGGAATAACAGCAGTAAAACCGAGCCGACTGCGGTACCGACCAGCGTTACGGTACTCACGCGCACACGTCCTGCGGCAGGAAGCTCTGGATATGGCGCACGGTATCGGCGATCACCGCGTCCAGCGGCTGATTGATGTCGATCGCCATCACGTCGTTCTCGTCGGCGCCCGGTTGCTCCAGCGCGGCGAACTGGGTGACCAGCATCTGCGGCTTGAAGAAGTGGCCGTTGCGCGCCGCCAGACGGGATTCGATCACCGGGAACTCACCGTGCAGATAGATGAATGACAGGTTGCCGTTGCCGGCGCGCAGGCGGTCGCGATACTGCTTTTTCAACGCCGAACAGACGATGATCGACACGTTGTTGGTGCGCTGCATGGCGAAGGCGGCGTCATTGAGCGCGGCCAGCCACGGGGCGCGATCGTCATCGTTCAACGCTTCCCCGGCGGCCATCTTCAGGATATTGCTGCGCGGGTGCAGGAAGTCGCCGTCGAGGAAGCCGGCGGAGAGTTGGCGGGCCGCGGCGGCGGCGACGGCGGACTTGCCGCTGCCGGAAACGCCCATAACGACGTAAATGCGATTTTGATTGTTGGTCATGGCTTGGCTCCAAAACACCGGGTGACGTTACCTTCATTCAGCTTGATTGTTACCGGTAACATGTTATCGGTAACATTGTCGAAGGAAGTTTGAGCGGTTGCAATGGGCTTTCGCCGTGAGGATCGTTAACTGTGATCGGCTTCAAGCTTTTTTCCTGTGCGCTAAACAGGATGCCGACAGCCTGTTACATGCTGACAACAGAGCATGGCAGGGGAGCAGGGGCGCACTGGGGCGCCCCTCGGATGAGCGGGATTAGCGCACGCCGCCGTAGGCCAGGCTGATCTCTTTCGCCGCGTGGATCACCAGCGCGCCCAGCTCGATCACGCGATCGTCGGTGATGCGCGACACCGGGCCGGAGATGGAAATGGCGGCGAAGGCTTCGCGGTGCTCGTCGAAGATGCAGGCCGCCACGCAGCGCAGGCCGAGCGCGTGCTCTTCGTCGTCAAAGGAGAAGCCCTGTTTGCGGATCTGCGCCAGCCCCTCTTTCAGGTTGTGCGGCGTCAGGGTATGCGGCGTGTAGGTGTGCATGCCTTTCTTGTGCAGCAGTTTGGTCACCTGATCGTCCGGCAGGGTGGCGAGGAACGCTTTGCCGGCGCCGGAGGCGTGCATCGGCAATTTGCCGCCAATCGGCGCCGACATGCGCATCAGCGCCGTGCACTGCACCTGATCGATGATGATCGCCTGGTACTCGCTGGTATCCAGCACCGCCAGGTTGACGGTTTCGCCGGACTCCTCCATCAGGCGGCGCAGCGTCGGATGCACCATCGCCAGCAGGTTGCGGCTTTGCAGGAAGCTGCTGCCGACCACAAAGGCGTGCGAGCCGATGGTCCACAGGCCGAGATCGCCGACCTGGCGCACGAATCCCTGCTGCTGCATGGTGGTGAGCAGGCGGTGAGTGGTGGAGTTCGGCAGGCCGGCCTGCTGGGCCAGATCGGTCAGCGCCACGTTGCCCTGGGCTTCCGAAATGTATTCCAACAGTTTCAGGCCACGGGTCAACGATTGTACCTGACCGGTCGCCGCACTGGCGGCGGGGGCTGCTGCGCGGGGCTTCTTGCCGCGCTTGGCGGGAGCAGGAGTGGCCATGGATGAGATTCCTTTTTCCGTATGATGGAATTCATTTTCGTTTTTTGTCGATGAATTGCAAGCCGCCGTCAGCTCATCGGAGGTGTTGGCGCACAACCTGAAAAACTCTCAATTGTCGCCTGGCCCTTTGTCCTTACAAGCTGTGCTAGGATGACTCGTTGGTTTTTGCGGCAGTTGAGCAATGGGCTGGATGGCAATGGAAGGGGTTACAGTGACGAATCGAGTAGAACAACTGCGCCGCCAGTTAGCGCAGCGCATTTTGGTGTTGGACGGCGGCATGGGCACCATGATCCAGAGCTACCGTCTGGATGAGCGCGATTTCCGCGGTGAGCGTTTCGCCGACTGGCGCAGCGATCTGAAAGGCAATAACGATCTGCTGGTGCTGACCAAGCCGGAAGTGATCACCGCCATTCATTACGCCTATCTCGAGGCGGGCGCCGATATCCTTGAGACCAATACCTTCAACTCCACCTCCATCGCCATGGCCGACTACCATATGGAGTCGCTGTCCGCCGAGATTAACTATCAGGCCGCCTGCCTGGCGCGCGCCTGCGCCGACGAATGGACGGCGCGCACGCCGGAAAAACCGCGCTACGTCGCCGGGGTGTTGGGACCGACCAACCGCACCGCGTCCATCTCGCCGAACGTCAACGATCCGGCGTTCCGCAACATCTCGTTCGATGAACTGGTGGCGGCTTACCGCGAATCGACCCGCGCGCTGGTGGAAGGCGGCGTCGATCTGATCATGATCGAAACCATCTTCGACACCCTGAACGCCAAGGCCGCCGCTTTTGCGGTGGAAACCGAATTCGAAGCGCTGGGGGTGGAACTGCCGATCATGATTTCCGGCACCATCACCGACGCCTCCGGCCGCACCTTATCCGGCCAGACCACCGAAGCGTTTTACAATTCGCTGCGCCACGTCAAGCCGCTGACCTTCGGCCTGAACTGCGCCCTGGGGCCGGATGAGCTGCGTCAGTACGTCGCCGAGCTGGCGCGCATCTCGGAGACCTACGTCACCGCACACCCGAACGCCGGTTTGCCGAACGCCTTCGGCGAGTACGATCTGGATGCGGCCGAGATGGCGCGCCAGGTCGGGGAGTGGGCGCAGGCCGGCTTCCTCAATATTATCGGCGGCTGCTGCGGCACCACGCCGGAACATATCGCCGCGATGGCCAAGGCGGTCGAGGGCGTGCCGCCGCGCCGGCTGCCGGATATCCCGGTCGCCTGCCGCCTGGCCGGTCTGGAACCGCTGACCATCGACGCCAACACCCTGTTCGTCAACGTCGGCGAGCGCACCAACGTCACCGGTTCGGCGCGTTTCAAACGCTTGATCAAAGAAGAGAAATACAATGAGGCGCTCGACGTGGCGCGTCAGCAGGTCGAGAGCGGCGCGCAGATCATCGACATCAACATGGATGAGGGGATGCTCGACGCCGAAGCGGCGATGGTGCGCTTCCTCAACCTGATCGCCGGCGAGCCGGATATCGCCCGGGTGCCGATCATGATCGACTCCTCCAAGTGGTCCGTTATCGAGAAAGGCCTGAAGTGCATTCAGGGCAAGGGTATCGTCAACTCGATCTCGATGAAGGAGGGCGAAGAGGCCTTTATCCACCACGCCAGGCTGGTGCGCCGCTATGGCGCCGCGGTGGTGGTGATGGCGTTCGACGAAGTGGGCCAGGCGGACACCCGCGAGCGCAAGTTTGAGATCTGTCGCCGCGCCTATAAAATTTTGACCGAACGCGTCGGTTTCCCGCCGGAAGACATCATTTTCGACCCGAACATCTTCGCCGTCGCCACCGGCATCGACGAGCACAACAACTACGCCGTCGACTTTATCGAAGCCTGCGCCGACATCAAAACCCACCTGCCGCACGCGATGATCTCCGGCGGGGTGTCCAACGTGTCGTTCTCGTTCCGCGGCAACGATCCGGTGCGTGAAGCGATCCACGCGGTATTCCTGTATCACGCCATTCGCAACGGCATGGACATGGGCATCGTCAACGCCGGGCAGCTGGCGATTTACGACGATCTGCCTGGCGAGCTGCGCGAGGCGGTAGAAGACGTGATCCTCAACCGTCGCGAGGACGGCACCGAACGCCTGCTGGAACTGGCGGAAAAGTACCGCGGCAGCAAAGACGGCGAAGCGGCGGTGCAGCAGGCGGAATGGCGCGGCTGGCCGGTGGAGAAGCGGCTGGAATACTCGCTGGTGAAGGGCATCACCGAGTTTATCGAACTGGACACCGAAGAAGCGCGGCAGCAGGCCGAACGCCCGATCGAAGTGATCGAAGGGCCGCTGATGGCCGGGATGAACGTGGTCGGCGATCTGTTCGGCGAGGGCAAGATGTTCCTGCCGCAGGTGGTGAAATCCGCCCGCGTGATGAAGCAGGCGGTGGCCTACCTGGAACCGTACATCGAGGCCAGCAAGCAGCAGGGCACCTCCGCGGGGAAAATCCTGTTGGCGACGGTGAAAGGCGACGTGCACGACATCGGCAAGAACATCGTCGGCGTGGTGCTGCAGTGCAACAACTATGAAATCGTCGATCTTGGCGTGATGGTGCCGACGGAGAAAATCCTGCGCACCGCGCGCGAGGAGAATGTCGACATCATCGGCCTGTCGGGGCTGATCACGCCGTCGCTCGACGAGATGGTCAACGTGGCCAAAGAGATGGAGCGCCAGGGCTTTACGCTGCCGCTGCTGATCGGCGGCGCCACCACCTCCAAGGCGCACACCGCGGTGAAAATCGAGCAGAACTACAGCGGCCCGACCACCTACGTGCAAAACGCCTCGCGCACCGTGGGCGTGGTGTCGGCGCTGCTGTCCGCCACCCAGCGCGACGAGTTTGTGGCGCGCACCCGCAAAGAGTATGAAACGGTGCGCATTCAACACGCGCGCAAAAAGCCGCGCACGCCGCCGGTCGATTTGCACAAGGCGCGCGCCAACGCGATGGCGCTGGACTGGGCCGACTATCAGCCGCCGGCGCCGCGGCAGCTTGGCGTGTTTCCGGTGTCGGCCGGCATCGAGACGCTGCGCCACTATATCGACTGGACGCCGTTCTTCATGACCTGGTCGCTGGCGGGCAAATACCCGCGCATCCTCGAGGATGAGGTGGTGGGGGAAGAGGCCAAGCGCCTGTTCCATGACGCCAATCAGATGCTGGATCGGTTGGCCGCCGAGCGTAGCCTCAACCCGCGCGGCGTTTACGGCCTGTTCCCGGCCAACCGCGTCGGCGACGACGTGGAGGTATACCGCGACGAACGGCGTGACGAGGTGCTGGCGGTGAGCCGCCACCTGCGGCAACAGACGGAAAAAACCGACTTCCCGAACTACTGCCTGGCGGACTTTGTGGCGCCGAAAAGCAGCGGCAAAGCCGACTACTTCGGCGCCTTCGCGGTGACCGGCGGGCTGGAGGAAGACGCGCTGGCGGCGGCGTACGACGCGCAGCACGACGATTACAACAAAATCATGGTCAAGGCGCTGGCGGATCGTTTGGCGGAGGCTTTTGCCGAATACCTGCACGAACAGGTGCGCAAGCTGCACTGGGGCTATGCCGCCGACGAGAGCCTGAGCAACGAGGAGCTGATCCGGGAAAACTATCAGGGCATCCGGCCGGCGCCGGGCTACCCGGCCTGCCCGGAGCACACCGAAAAAGCGACCATCTGGCAGCTGTTGGACGTCAACCGCCACACCGGTATGGAACTGACGGAGTCCTTCGCCATGTGGCCGGGGGCGGCGGTGTCCGGCTGGTACTTCAGCCACCCCGAGAGCAAGTACTTCGCGGTGGCGCAGATCCAGCGCGATCAGGTGGAAGACTACGCGGCGCGTAAAGGGATGAGCGTGAGCGAGGTCGAGCGCTGGCTGGCGCCAAACCTCGGCTACGACGCCGACTGACTTTCCTCTTTAAGGGCGCAGCGATGCGCCCTTGTCATTTACAGCGCTTCCACATCGATGTGCAGCGCGTCGTACCGCCAATACTCCAGGTCACAATCGATCACCCTGTCGTGCTGATCGCGATTCACCCGCGTAATGAACAGCGCCGGGCTGCCGTAGGTCACCTTCAGCATGGCGGCGGCCTGCTGCGGCAGCAGGGTGGGCAGCATGTCGAAACGCACCCGGCCGTAGTGAATGCCGTAGCGCGCGGCGTACAGCGCGGTCAGCGACTGGGTCAGATCTTCGTCCAGAATGCCGGGGAAATAGGCCGGATTGAGGTAGTGCTCGCAGTACAGCACCGCGCGTCCGTCGATGTAGCGCAGCCGGCGAATGCGATAGGCCTGCGCGCCGGGAGGCAGCGCCAGGCGGCCGGCCAGCGGCGCGTCGAGCGTGACGACCGCGCTGTCGATCGCTTCGGTATGCGCGGCGCGCCCCTGCTGCTGCGCCATGGCGTGAAAATGGCTGCGCTGCAGCGGGTTGTAGATCAAACGTGGCGGCGAGATGAACCAGCCGCGCCGCACCTGGCGGTAGATGACGCCCTGCGCCTCCAACTGGCCGAGCGCCTCCTGCAAGGTAATGCGGGTGGTGGCGAATTGCTCGCTCAGGGCGCGTTCGGAGGGCAGCTTGCCGTCCACGGCGAACTCGCCGGCGGTGATGCGGGCGCTCAGCGTTTGGCAGATGGTGGCGACGGTCGTCGGTGCTTCACTCATACAGCGGGTGTCCCGTTTCAGTGCGTTTGGCCTTCCTTAAGGTAGACCAGCGTCGCGTTTTCGCCGTTGCAATGGGTGATAAAACTGTCGCTTTTTTAAGCTGACATATAATTATCACATTCGTCCGTTAGATTGGTTTGGTCCTTGCTGGACTAGTCCAGCCATCCCCACACTACCACCTGGAGCATCAGTTATGAAACGTTTGTGCGCTTCTGTGTTAACCAGTGCCATCGTGTTATCCAGCCAGATGAGCTGGGCCGCGGATACCGATCTGGCGGCGCTGGAGCAGGCCGCGAAGAAAGAAGGCGAAGTCAACAGCGTCGGCATGCCGGACAGCTGGGCCAACTGGAAAGGCACCTGGCAAGATCTGTTGAGCAAGTACGGCCTGAAGCATGTCGATACCGACATGAGCTCCGCGCAGGAGATCGCCAAATTCGATGCGGAAAAGAACAACGCCACGGCGGACATCGGTGACGTCGGCGCGGCCTTCGGCCCGGTGGCGGTGCAGAAGGGCGTAACGCAGCCGTACAAACCGTCTACCTGGGATCAGGTGCCGGAGTGGGCGAAAGACAAAGACGGGCACTGGGCGCTGGCTTACACCGGCACCATCGCCTTCATCATCAACAAGCAGCAGGTGAAAGACATCCCGCACAGCTGGGCCGATCTGCTCAAGGGCAGCTATCAGGTCACCATCGGCGACGTCGGCACCGCGTCGCAGGCGGCCAGCGGCGTGCTGGCGGCGACCTACGCCATGGGCGGCAACGAGAAAAACCTCAAGCCGGGCCTGGAATTCTTCGGCAAGCTGGCCAAGGCCGGCCGCCTGAGCCTGAGTAACCCGGTGATCGCATCGTTGGAGAAAGGGGAAGTGCAGGTTGGCGTGGTGTGGGACTTCAACGGCCTGAACTATCGCGATCAGATCGACAAAACCCGTTTTGAAGTGCTGATCCCGTCGGACGGCTCGATCACCTCCGGCTACACCACCATCATCAACAAATACGCCAAGCACCCGAACGCCGCCAAGCTGGCGCGCGAATACATCTTCTCCGACGCCGGCCAGATCAACCTGGCGCGCGGCTATGCCCGCCCGATCCGCGCCGAACATCTGACGCTGCCGGACGACGTCAAGGCCAAGCTGCTGCCGGCCGAGCAGTACAAGAACGCGCACCCGATCGCCGATCCGGCGGCCTGGGAACAGAGCGCCAAAGCGCTGCCGCGTTTGTGGCAGGAAAACGTCATTATGTTTATGCAGCAGTGAGTTAACGCACCATGAAAACGATCCTCGTGCTGCTGGACGGCCTCAACTACCGGGTGGCGCATGACGCCATGGGGTATCTGCAGGCCGAATGCGCGGCGGGACGCGGGCGGTTGTACCTGCTGGAGAGCGAGTTGCCCTCGCTCTCCCGGCCGCTGTATGAATGCATCCTCACCGGCGTCACGCCGGTGGAGAGCGGTGTGGTGCACAACCACGTCTCGCGCCTTTCTCATCAACAAAGCGTGTTTCATTACGCGCGCGCCGCCGGGCTGACCACCGCCGCCGCCGCGTATCATTGGTTCAGCGAATTGTATAACCGCACGCCGTTCGACGCCGCGCGCGACCGCCACACCGACGCTCCCGAGCTGCCGATTCAGCACGGCCATTTCTATTACGACGACGGCTATCCCGACAGCCATCTGTTCGACGACGCCGAAAGCCTGCGCCAGCGTCATCAGCCGGATTTCCTGCTGATCCACCCGATGAACATCGACGACGCCGGGCACCGCTTCGGCCTCTCTTCGCCGCAGTACCGCAACGCGGCGCGCCGCGCCGACGGCTCGCTGTCGCGCTACCTGCCCGAGTGGCTGGCGGCCGGTTATCAGGTGCTGGTTACCGCCGACCACGGCATGAACGACGATCGCAGCCACGGCGGGGTGTTGCCGGAAGAGCGCCAGGTGCCGCTGTTCGTGTTCGGCGCGGGCTTCAGCCTGGACGACGCCGATCCGCAGCAAACCGAGCTGTGCGGCACGATCTGCGATCTGTTGCAGGCGCCGCACGACAAGCCGCGCTGTCGGGCGCTGCTGGCGCAGGATGCGCGATGAACAGCAAAACCAAATGGATCGCCGCGCTGTGCCTGCTGCCGTTTATCGTGCTGTTCGGCGCGTTTCAGATCGCCCCGCTGGTGTGGATCGCGGTTCACAGCTTTTTCAGCGAGAGCAGCGGCTGGGGATGGGGCAACTATGTCGATATCCTCACGTCGCCGTTCTACCTGCAGGCCTTTCAGTTCTCGCTGGAAATCTCGCTGTGGTCGAGCGTCTACGGCTTGCTGATTGCATTAGTGGGCAGTTACTCACTTCGCCAGCTCGGCCAGACCCGCTTTCATGACTTCGTGATGTCGTTCACCAACATGACCAGCAACTTCGCCGGGGTGCCGCTGGCGTTCGCCTTCGTCATTCTGTTGGGGTTGAACGGCTGCCTGACGCTGCTGCTGCGCAAATACGGTTTGATGGAGAGCTTCAACCTCTATTCCAAGAGCGGCCTGATCGTGCTGTATACCTACTTCCAGATCCCGTTGGGCGTGCTGTTGCTGTATCCGGCGTTCGATGCGCTGCGCGCCGATTGGCGCGAGTCGGCGGCGCTGCTCGGCGCCGGCCCCTGGCGCTACTGGCGGCATATCGGCCTGCCGGTGTTGGCGCCGGCGCTGATGGGCACCTTCGTCATCCTGCTGGCCAACGCGCTGGGCGCCTACGCCACGGTGTACGCGCTGACCACCGGCAACTTCAACGTGATCCCGATCCGCATCTCAGCGCTGGTGGCGGGGGACATCTCCCTCGATCCGAACCTGGCCAGCGCGCTGGCGATGCTGCTGGTGGCGATGATGGCGTTTATCACGGTGATCCACCAATGGATGCTGCGCAGGAGTTACCTCAATGCGCGCTCATAATCGGATGGAGAATGCTCATGTCGCGTGTTGAACGCCTGTACCACCGCACGGTGACCGGCCTGCTGCTGTTGATTCTGCTGCTGCCGCTGGCGGCGACGCTGGTTTACGCGCTGGCTACCCAGTGGGGCGCCACCATTTTGCCGGACGGTTTTACCCTGAAATGGCTGACGGCGCTGTGGAGCGATTCGCGCTTTTTGCTGGCGCTGTGGCACTCGCTGCTGATCTGCTTTGGCACGTTGCTGCTGTCGGTGGTGGTGATCCTGCCGGCGATGTTTGTGATCGCTTACTACTTCCCCAAGCTGGACGCGGTGATGAACGTGCTGATCCTGCTGCCGTTTGCCGTGCCGCCGGTGGTGTCGGCGGTGGGGCTGATGCAGCTGTTCGCCGCCGATCCGCTGCCGCTGCTCGGCACCCCCTGGATTTTGGTGGGCTGCTATTTCACCATCGCGCTGCCGTTTATCTACCGCGCCATCAGCAACAACATGCAGGCGATCAACCTGCGCGATCTGATGGACGCCGCGCACCTGCTCGGCGCCAGCACCTGGCAGGCGGCGCTGTGGGTGGTGCTGCCGAACCTGCGCAAGGGCGGAACGATCGCCGTGCTGCTGTCGTTTTCGTTCCTGATCGGCGAGTTCGTGTTCGCCAATCTGCTGGTAGGCAGCCAGTATGAAACGCTGCAGGTCTATCTGTTCAATATGCGCAACGGCAGCGGGCACTTCACCAGCGCGCTGGTCATCTCCTATTTCGCCGTGGTGCTGCTCGTCACCTGGCTGGCGAACCTGCTGAATAAAAACAAGGGCTAACCCGATGGCTTATCTCAACGTCACCCGCCTGAACAAACACTATGGCCAGACCCAGGTGTTTCAGGATATCGATTTCACCGCCGAAGAGGGGGAGTTCGTCACCCTGCTGGGGCCTAGCGGCTGCGGCAAATCGACGCTGCTGCGCTGTCTGGCCGGCCTGACCCCGGTCGACAGCGGGCAAATTTTGCTGCAGGGCCAGGATCTGGTGCCGCTGGCGCCGCAAAAGCGCGGCATCGGCATGGTGTTTCAAAGTTATGCGCTGTTTCCCAATATGACGGTGGAAGGCAACGTGGCCTTCGGCCTGAAAATGCAGAAGCTGGCGGCCGGGCAGATCGGCCTGCGGGTGCAGGAGGCGCTGGCGCTGGTGGAGCTGACCGATTTGGCGAAGCGCTATCCGCATCAGCTGTCGGGCGGCCAGTGTCAGCGCGTAGCGTTGGCGCGATCGCTGGTCACTCGCCCGCGTCTGCTGCTGCTCGACGAACCGCTGTCGGCGCTGGATGCGCGTATTCGCAAACACCTGCGCGAGCAGATCCGGCGCATTCAGCGCGAGCTGAACCTGACGGCGATCTTCGTCACCCACGATCAGGAAGAGGCGTTGACCCTGTCGGATCGCATCGTGCTGATGAACAAGGGGCAGATCGTGCAGAGCGGCGATGCGGAAACCCTGTATACCCAGCCGGCGGATGCCTTCGCCGCCGGGTTTATCGGCAACTACAACCTGCTGAGCGCCGAACAGGCCGGCCGCTTGACCGGGCGCAGCTATGTCGGCAAGGTGGCGATCCGCCCCGAGTCGATCGGCCTGTTGCCGGCCGGACAGGGGATCGGCGGGGTGATCCTGGGTCACAGTTTGCTCGGGAATGTGGTACGGTATCGGATTCAGGTTTGCGAGGTAGAATTGCTGGTTGACGTGCTCAACCGTTCGGTGGCCGACCTGCGGCCCGACGGCGCGGAAATTGGGCTACACTTGGAACCTGTTGTATTGCGGGAAGTTGCATGACTTCGCAGCGCGGCGCCGGGGCCTTCCCGCCGCCGCATTAACCCTTCTCTTCTGCGGTCTGCCGCCCGCCCGCTGTCCTGCCAGACCCACGCCCGGCAGGCGGGACCGCGCGCTGTATCCGTCATCCTTTGGCTCGCCTCTCTGCGTCGCGTGACAAGCATCGGGTATCAGCCTCCTTTGGCCGGGCGTTAATGGAGCGTATCTTCCGTGCTGACCCTTCTTCACCTGCTTTCGTCCGTGGCGCTGTTGGTGTGGGGCACCCACATCGTGCGCACCGGGATCATGCGGGTTTACGGCGCCAATCTGCGGCGCGTGTTGAGCGACAGCGTTGAGAAAAAACCGCTGGCGTTCGTTTCCGGCATCGGCGTGACCGCGCTGGTGCAAAGCAGCAACGCCACCGCGCTGCTGGTGACCTCTTTCGTCGCGCAGGGGCTGGTGGGGCTGGCGCCTGCGCTGGTGATCATGCTGGGCGCCGACGTCGGCACCGCGCTGATGGCGCGCGTGCTGACCTTCGATCTTTCCTGGCTGTCGCCGCTGCTGATCCTGGTCGGCGTCTTCCTGTTCCTCAGCCGCAAACAGATGCGGATCGGCCAGATCGGACGCGTCCTGATCGGCCTTGGGCTGATCGTGCTGGCGCTGGAGCTGATCGTCGCCGCCGCCACGCCGATCACCCAGGCGGCCGGGGTGAAAGTGCTGTTCTCGTCGCTGACCGGCGACGTGATGCTGGATGCCCTGACCGGCGCGCTGTTCGCTATCGTCAGCTATTCCAGCCTGGCGGCGGTACTGCTGACCGCCACTCTGACCGCATCCGGCGTGATTTCGCTGAAGGTGGCGCTCTGTCTGGTGATCGGCGCCAACCTCGGCAGCGGCCTGCTGGCGATGATCAACGCCAGCGGCCAGAACGCCGCGGGGCGGCGCGTGGCGCTCGGCAGCCTGCTGTTCAAGCTGGTGGGCTGCATACTGGTGCTGCCGTTCGTCTCCTATCTGGCGGATTTGATGGCCCAACTGCCGGGCGGCAGCGAAGAGCTGGTGATCTATTTCCACGTGTTCTACAACCTGATCCGCTGCCTGGTGATGATCCCGCTGGCCGGGCCGATGGCGACGCTGTGCGAACGGCTGATCGTCGACGAAGCGGCCGACGATCCGCGCATGCGGCCGCGCCATCTGGACGCCAGCGCGCTGGACACGCCGACGCTGGCGTTGGCCAACGCGGCGCGCGAAACGCTGCGCATGGGCGACGTGGTGGAACACATGATGATCCTGCAACGTGAGGTGCTGCACGGTAAGCAGGGGGGCGATAAAGAGGTGCGGCGCCTCGACGATGACGTCGACGTGCTGTACACCGCCATCAAGCTGTATCTGGCGCAGATCCAGAAGGAAGATCTGGGCGAGGAAGACTCGCGCCGCTGGGCGGAGATCATCGAAATGGCGCTCAACCTGGAACAGGCGGGCGACATCATCGAGCGCATGGCCGGCGACGTGGGCGCCAAGTCGCACGCCGCGCGCCGCGCCTTCTCGGCGGAAGGGTTGGCGGAGCTGGACGGGCTGCACGAACGGCTGATCGGCAATCTGCGTCTGGGGCTGTCGGTGTTCCTGTCCGGCGATGTCACCAGCGCCAAGCGCCTGCGCCGTTCCAAGCACCGCTTCCGCATTTTGGATCGCCGCTACGCGCACGCGCACGTCGATCGTTTGCACCAGCAAAACGTGCAGAGCATCGAGACCAGTTCGTTGCATTTGGGATTGTTGGGGGACATGAAGCGCCTGAACTCGCTGTTCTGCGCCGTGGCTTACAACGTGTTGGATCAGGATGCCAAGGACGACGATCGCGACTGGGAAGACACCCCGAGCACGCTGTAAAAAAAAACGCCCCCGGTTTTAACCGGGGGCGTTGCGTTGGGGGGCGAGTTATTTGCCGCTGAACACCCCGGCTTTGGCGTCCGCTTGCTGAGTTGACGCATGGCCGCTGGCGATCGGCACGTTGCCGCCGACGCTTTGCTTCGCCGCGCCGCCTAACAGCCCGCCGATCGTGGCGGCCGCATCGACGCGGCCGCCGCCCTGATAGCGCTGGCCGCTGACGTCCTGCTGGCTGACCTTTCCGCCGCCCAGTTCCACCTTGCCCTGCTGGCTGCGGATCTCGCCGCCGGTCAGTTGGGTTTGGCCGCCGACCTGCAGCGCCACGCCGTTCTTGCCGGTAATCGCCGACTGCTCGCCAACCGCGTTGTTGTTCACCACGTCGGCATTGACCTTGAGGTGCCCCTGGCGACCGGCCGGACCGGTGATGCTGTCTTTCACCGCGCCGCCGACGGTGCGTGCGCCGCGATCCCACAGCGGGCCTTGCGGTTTTTCACCGGCCGGCGTTGCCGGCAGCGTGACTTTGCCGTCGGCCTTGCTGAAGCTGACCGCGCCGGTGGTGTCCTGCTGCGGATCGAGGCGACGCGCCACGCTGTTGTACTTGTCGGTGGTGGCGTCGGCCACTTTGTTTACTCCGGCCTCCAGTTTCTCTTTCACCTTACCGGCGTAGCGCGGTGTGCCCACCTTCGACAGCTTGGAGGTGACGCTGCTGCCCGGATCGTTGCTGTGGCTCAGGCCGGCATCCACATCCACCTTCACGCCTTTCTCAACGTCTTTGCGGCTTTCAATGCGCAGATCGCCGCCCACCTTGCCGTGGACGCTGTCGGCATCGACGCGCGCCCCGGCGAGACGGGTGTCCTTGCCGCTGTTGATCGCCACGTCGCCCGCAGTGATGCCGGCGTTGGCGTGGGTGGTTTTATCCTGCTGTTCCACGCCGACCTTCAGACCGGCCCCCAGCGTATGGGTGTCTTTGCCGGTGTTCGGATCGATCTTGCCGCCGGCGTCCTTGTTGAACGTTTGGCCGCCTCTGGCGTTGGCTTTGATGCCCAGATTCCAGTTGTCTTTATGCTGCTCGTTTTTGGCGGACTCCAGCAGGATGCCGCCGTTTTTCGCCTCGAGCGCGGCGCTGCCGCCGCTGACTTTGGCGCCCTGCAGATGCAGCGCGTCATCGCCTTTGCCATTGGCGGACAGGGTGACATTGCCGTCTGAGGCGATAGTGGCGCCCTGGCGTTCTATCGCGGACTCATTCACCTTGGCGATGTCGAATGCGCCGCCGGCGGAGAGGCTGCCGCCGGTTTTTTCCTTGCTGTCGCTGCTGCCGGCGCCCAGATCGATATTGCCGGACAGCTTGCTCTCCTTACGCGTTTGGGTTGATTCCGCCGCCCGCAGCGCGACCTGGTTGCCCGCGCTCAGAGTGACGTCGCCCCGGCTCTTGACGTCGGTGCCCTGCAGCGTCAGATCGCGGCCCGCCTTCAGCTCCACACCCTGTTGGCCGCTGACGTTGCCGACCTGCGCGGTGCTGCTGCTGCTTTCGCTGTTGTGGGTGCCGCCGCCGAACCCGGCGCCGAAGTTTTTACTGTCGGCGGTGAAACCGCCCTTCGCCGAGGCTTTGACGTTAAAGCCGCTGTGGTTCTCACTCTGTTTGTCGCTGGCCTGATCAAGACGGATATCGCCGCCGGCGTCGACGGTGGTTTTACCGCTGCCGCCGTTTAGCGCGGTACCCTGATAGACCGCGTCTTTTTTCACGTTGACGTTGATGCCGTTGGCCGCGTCGATCGAGCCGGTCACCGCCTGGCTGGCGCTGCTGTTGCTGCGCTGGGTGCCGCCTTCGCCCTTGGCGTCCACGGTCAGATCGCTGCCGGTGGTGGTGTAGACGCGCACGCCGGCGCTGCCGCGGGTATCGCGGCTCTGCTCTTCCTGGCTATTTGTCGCGGCTTCGCTGCGGTGGCTGTCCGCCGTCAGCGTGACCGCGCCTTTGCTCGCCTGATATTGCGTGCCCTGATCGCGCACTTCGCCTTTGGCGTTGATGTCGATGCTGCCGGCTTTCACCGAGCTGACCACCGCCTGCGAGCTGCTGCTGCGTTTTTCGCTGCTGCCGCCCTGTGCGCCGATATCCAGGCCGACGTTAGGCGCGCCGATGCCGCCGATGTCGTTGATGACGCCGGTGGCGTCCAGCTTGGCCGCCTTGCCGACCGCACGCTCGACCGGACGAGTGACGGCGCTGTAATCGACGTTGGCGCCGATGTTCACGCCGACGTCGGTTTTAGTGGTGGTGCTGCTGGTAGTGTCGGCGGCGGCCAGATGATCGACGCCCGCGGCGTTTTCTTGATAGGCGCCGCCGACGCTGTGTTGCGCGCCTTGCTGGGTCAATTTGTCACGGGCGTTGACAGTCAGGTTGCCTTTGACGTCGCTGCCGGAGGTGACGGCCTTGCTGCTCTGCGCCTGCGTTTTGCTGTTCTCGTAACCGGCCTCTACGCCGCTGCCGAGCTTGTCGATGCCGCCGGTGTAGTAGAAACCGCCACCGACCTTGGTCTGCTCGGTGTTCGAGGTGGTTTTGTCGTCGGCCGCCAGGAACGAAACCTTATTGCCGCTGACGCTGGCGTCGCCTTTGTTGGCGACCAATTTGGAGCCGCTGAAGGTCACGTCCTTATCCGCTTCGAGCTTCACGCTGCCGCCGCTGAGGGTGGCGCCGCGGTTCTCGGTGCGGGTAGTTTTCTCGCTGTCGCGGGTGTGTTCGATGCGTACACCGGCGCGGTATTGCTTGTCGCCGGCTTCTTTGGCGTAGCCGTTGACGGTAAGCGCGGTCTTCTGCTCGTCGATGTTCTGCTGCTGCTCGGCGGCCTTGACGTTGATGTTGCCGGTCTGTGAGGTGACGTCCAGTTCGCCGCCGCTGGCGACCTGGCTGCCGATCACGTCGGTATCCTTACGGCTGACCAGCTTCAGGTTGGTGTCGGACTTCAGTTCGCTGGCGGTACTGCTCTGGTAGCTGTTGTCGGCCTTGTGCGAGCTGCTGGTGATGTTGAACACGGTGCCGGTGCGCGCGTCGATTTTGTCCACGGTAGTGCTCAGCGCGTTGTCGATGCGCAGGCCGCCGTGGGTGGCGGTGACTTCGCCACCTTTCTGGCCGCGCGCCTTGCTGCCGGTGATGGTGACGCCTTGCTGGCCGTTCAGGCGCAGCGTGCCGCCGCTGGTCAGTTCGGAAGCGTGGCTGACTTCGCGGCGGTTGCTGTTGTTCTTGTTGTCGCCGCCGCCGATGCCGCCCCAGGAGGTTTTGTCATCGCGCACCGCTTTGGCGTTGGCGGTTTTCTGCACCCCGATCTGGATCTGGTTGTCTGCGTCGATCGTCAGATCGCGCTGGGCGTGGACCCTGGCACCCTGGGTTGCGACATTGCGGCCGGCTTTCAACGTCAGTTCGCCCTGGCTGCGCAGTTCGCTGGCCTTCAGGCTTTCGCTTTCGTCGCTGCTGCTCCAACTGCCGGTGCGCAGGCTGGAGGTGTGGTTGCGCTGGTAGCCGCGTTCGCTGGACTTATCCTTCTCCACCAGCCCGGCGAGGTGCACGTCGCGCGCCGCTTTGACGCTCAGCGCCCGATCGGCGCTGACGTTGGCGCCCAGCAGCGTCACGTCCTCCCGTGTGCTGACGAGTTTGGCGTTGCCGCTGGCGGCGACGGTGCTGCCCGCCTGCTGCTGCTGCTCGCGCTCGCGGGTGACGTCGTATTGCCAGGAGTAGAACCAGCGGTTGTCGGTGTGACCTTGGGTTTGCTTCAGCTGTTGGCCGTCGAGCGTCAGCTTGCCGCCCTGCAGGGTAATGTCTTCGCCGCGAATATCGGTGGCGGTGAGGTGCGCGTGGTTATCCGCCACCAGGCTGATGTTCTTGCCTTTCAGCTCGGTGCGGATCAGCTTCTGGCTGCTGCTGCGATCGTTGACGTAGATGCCGCCGCGGTAGTTCTGGTAGTTGTCGCCGCCGTTGCGGTTGCTGCCGGCATCTTCAACGCGGCTTTCGCTACGAATGTCGTAGGCCTTCACCTTGAGCTCGTCGCCGGCGGTCAGCTTGCCGGCCAGCTTCACGCCGCTGCCTTGCGCGGTGTTGATGATGTTGATGCGCCCGGCCTGCATGCTGCCGAGGTAGTAGCTGTCCAGCGCGGTCGTCGGTTGCTCGCTGGCCAGCACCTTGCCGTCGCGCGCCACGCGGTTAAGGCCGCTGATGGCGTTGATCGCCGCCGGCGTCACTTTGCCGTTGCGGTGGGTGAAGTCTTGTACGATGACGTCGCCGCGGCTGTCTATCTTCGGCGCGATCAGATCCAGCACGCCGCCGGCGTTCAGGGTGCCGTTGAGGCTCAGGGTGTTGCGGTTGCCCAGGGTGCTGTAACCCTGCAGCAGGCCGTTTTCCACCAGCGGGTTGCCGACCACCAGCGAGGAGCGGCTGGTGTTGATGAACCCGCAGCCCTGGCAACTGATGCCGTTCGGGTTGGCCAGCACGTAGTCGGCCGCCATGCCGAAGATCTCTTGCTGGCCGTGCAACAGCGACGGATTGCGGCCGATCACTTCATTGAGGATCACGCTGGCTTCGCGCCCGCCCAGATTGGGGTTGGCGCCCAGTTGGCCGGCCAACTGCGACAGCCCCGCCTCGCGGGAGTTGTTCAGCACCGCGCCGGGCTGGTTGACGTTGAAGTCCTGATATTGGTTATGCGACAGCCCGTTGCCGTTCGGCGCGACGATGTCGACCACCTGGGCGCCGGTGGCGGCGGTGGAAACGCCGGGGCCGTTGGCGCCGTTGGCCGCGACGATCTCACCGGCGTAGGCGCCGGCGGAAGCGGCGAGAATTATCGCCAGCGCGGCGGCCAGTTTGCCTGCCGCCGAAAGTCTGAAGTTATTATTTTTCATCCATGTATCTCCGTATATTGCCGTGGGGTCCTGCAAAACTGCTGATTAAAAGGTGTAAGAAAAGCGCGCCAGCACCTGAACGGGATCTTCAGGCGTGGCGTGGTTCGACAAAATCCAGCCGCGGCTGACCTCCAGATCGACCAGCGCCTGCCGGTAGCGTAACGTGGCGCCGCTGCTCACCCCGGCGCTGCTGCGCCAGCCCGAGTTGTCCTGACGCGGCAGAATGCGGCCGACGTCGGCGCCAAGGCGCGGCGTCAGCGTGGCGGCGCCTAAATTGAAGCTGCGCGACAGCGTGTTCTGCAGATACCAGCCGTTGTCACCGGACTGGGTGCTGCGGCTGAAGCCGCGCACGGCGCTGCGATCGGTAAGGCTAAGCCACTCCACGCCGGGCAGCGGGTCGCGGCTGTATTGGCCGTAGAACAGGTTGTTGAGCTGATAGGTGGCGTCACCCAGCTTGAGGCGCTGGCTCAGGTTGGCGAACAGCTTGCCCTTGGTGAATTGACTGTCGAGGTGCACCGAACTCGGGTGGCGATCGGCGCCCAGCCAGGGCAGGCCCTGCTCGACGCTGAGGTTGGCGCTGAATACCCCATGGGGCAGAATTTGCAGGTGGCTGGCGCTCAGCTCGGCCAGGGTCAGCGTTGGGCTGCTGACCTCAAGACGCACGCTTTCGAAGTAGTTGTCGATGCGCTTGTAGGTCAACTGGCCGCTCAGGCTGTCTATCTGATCGTGGTCGCGATAAAACACGTAGTCGCTGCGCAGCCCGTACTGTTGAGTCTGACCGTGCAGTTTGACCACGTTGTGCGGCAGCTGCTGGTGGTTCTCATAGGACGAGAAGCTGGCGAACCCGCTGAAGGTGAACGCGCCGTACGGCAGCGAATAGAGCAGGGTGTAGGCGCGATTGTAGCGGTGAGCCGGGTTTTCCAACGTGCTGTTGGCGTTCAGGCTGACGAAGTCCGACAGGCCGAACGGGCTGTCCAGCGTGGCGGTGGCGCGCGCCAGCCACTGGCCGGTGCTTTTCTGGCCGTAATTATCCGTGCCGGCGGTAATCAGCCAGGGCTTGGCGTGCTGATTGCGCAAACGAATGACCGAACCGCCAACCTGGCGGCCGGGTAATATATCCAGCTTGGTGGTATTCGATTGCAAACGATTGGCCTGATCCAATCCTTGATCGAGTTCGGTTAATTTCAGCGGCTTGCCTTCCAGCCCAGGAAATAATAATCGGCTGTTGACCCAGCGATCGCCGCCTTCTATTTTCTCGATAAATCCTTCGGTCACGCTCAGCCCCAATTCCCCCTGCGAATTAGGGCGAACAATTTGCACGCGCGCGGTGATATAGCCTTTTTGCACATAAAGGCGCGTTAATTCGCGGGTCAGGCGATTGATATCGTTGCTGCTGATGCAGTTTTCCGGCAGCGCGCTCAGGGCCGACAAATCGGCCGGCGAGAGCAGGGTAATGCCTTGCAGGTAAACGCCGGCGATCGGCAGGCACTGCGCGGATTGCGGCAGGGCGGGCGCGGCCGGTTCCGGTTCCGCCAGCAGGCGCTGTTGCTTCAGTTGCTGATAGCGGCGCTGTTCAATCAGCTGGTTGACTTCACGCGTGCTGTCTTGCAGCGCGCGGCGTGATTCCCCCATCGACATATCCCGCATCATGTGGGAATCCGGCAGGGTTTCAGCGGAAAGGGCCGTGCTGACCAGCAGCATCAAGGCGGTGATTTTTTTTATCATTGTAATCCATTATGAGAGGCTGCCGGGGCAGCCAGCCCAATCCATGAGGTTAACCACGGGCGACCGACGGCCGGCCCGAAATAATGAGCGACATGCACATTGCGAGGTATCTCGATTTGCCGCAGCAAATAAGACGGTGGGTATAGATCTAAATAATAATTAGGCTGCTTCTTTTTTGGCGGGCAACCCTGGTGACTTAATTAATTAAAAAAAGTGGAGCGTCTCTCCCCCTTGCCAACATTATCGGCATGGATAGGAAGAATCTGAATTTTTATTTTTCACGGATGATAGAGGATGGGGGGAATTATGACAATCCGACCAGTGGGAAATACGAAATTTCGCAGAGAAGAACGGGGACGCAAATGTTTGCGTCCCCGCAGGCGGTTTATTTTTTCTTGATGGGGCGTCCGGACCAATAACCCGCCAGCAGCGAGCCGGAGAGATTGTGCCAGACCGAGAACAGCGCGCCCGGCAGCGCGGCCAGCGGCGAGAAGTAGATTTTGCCCAGCGTGGCCGCCAGCCCGGAGTTCTGCATGCCGACTTCAATCGCCAGCGTGCGGCAGGTGGATTCGTCGAAGCCGAACAGCTTGCCGCCCCAGTAGCCGCTCAACAGACCGATGCCGTTGTGCAGGATCACCGCGACGATCACCACCAGGCCGACCGAGGCGATGTGGCTTTGGCTGCCCGCCACCACCGCGCTGATGATCGCCAGGATGCACACCATCGACAGCGCCGGCAGCAGCGGCTCAATGCGCTTCACCGTTTGGGTCAGGGTATGGTGGACGATCAGGCCCAGGCCGATCGGGATCACCACGATCTGCAGGATGCTGAGCAGCATGCCCATGATATCGACGCTGATTTCGGCATCGACGTACAGGCGGGTCAACAGCGGCGTGGCGAACACCCCCACCAGCGTCGAGACCGCCGAGATGGTCACCGACAGCGCCACGTCCCCCTTGGCCAGGTAGATCATCACGTTGGACGCGGTGCCGCTGGCCACGCTGCCCACCAGCACCATGCCGGCGGACAGATCCGGTGGCATGCGGAACAGCATCGCCAGGATCCAGGCCGCCAGCGGCATGATCAGATAATGCAGGAAGATGCCTGCCGCCACCGGGCCGGGGCGCGCCAGCACGCGTTTGAAGTCGTCGAGCCGCAGCGTAACGCCCATGGCGAACATGATCAGCATCAGCAGCGGGCTGACGTAGGGGCCGATGCCGGTAAAGGTGTTCGGCGTGTAATAGGCGGCGACGGACAGCAGTATCGCCCAGAGGGGGAATAAGCGCGTGAGTATTGCCAGCATGCAGGTTTTCCTTAGCCAGATTGAGAACGGTGGGTGTGGTTGTGTTTTTTTGCGGGTTCAACAAGCTGAACCCCTGCCGGTTTTGAACGGATTTTTTAGACGCAGGGGCGCAGCATGCTGCGCCCGCAATCAGGGATAATGACTTATTCGAACAGGTTGTGGTGCAGGGTGCGCACCACCTGCTCGGCTTCTTCGCCCGGCACCAGGAAGCACAGGTTATAGCTGCTGGCGCCGTAGCAGATCAGGCGGATGTTGAACGGATCGAGCACGCCGAACACCTCTTTGCCCACGCCGCAGGCCCGCGACAGCTGGTTGCCGATGATTGCCACCAGCGCCAGGTTTTCTTCCACCTCCACCCGGCACAGCGACGACAGCTCGGTCAACAGCGAGGTGGTCAGCAGGCTGCCGCCGACGGAGGTGGCGCCGGTGGTGTCCATGGTCAGCGCGATGCTGACTTCCGAGGTGGTGATCAGATCGACGGAGATATTGTGGCGCGCCAGAATATTGAACACCTCGGCCAGGAAGCCGCGCGCGTGCAACATGTTCAGGCTGTGCAGCGTCAGCAGCGTTTGCTTGCGGCGCAGCGCCAGCGCGCGGAACAGCGGCGGGTTCTCGGTGGTGTTGCACACCAGCGTGCCGCCGGCCGCCGGATCCTTGCTGGAGCCGACGAACACCGGAATATCGCTGCGCACTGCCGGCAGCAGGGTGGCCGGATGCAGCACTTTGGCGCCGAAGGTGGCCATTTCCGCCGCCTCTTCGAAACCGATTTTATCGATGCGCTTGGCTGCCGGCACCACGCGCGGATCGGTGGTGTAGATGCCCGGCACGTCGGTCCAGATATCCACCCGGCCGACGCCGAGCGCCTCGCCGAGCAGCGCGGCGGTATAGTCGCTGCCGCCGCGGCCGAGCGTGGTGGTGCGGCCTTTCGGTTCGCTGCCGATAAAGCCCTGGGTGACCACCAGCGCCTCTTGCAGACGCGGCCGCAACTGCGCCTGCGCCAGTTCGCTGAGCGCGGTGCTGTCCGGCACGGCGCGGCCGAAGTGATCGTCGGTGCGCATCACTTTACGCACGTCGAACCATTCGGCCTGCACGTTGCGGGCGCGCAGGATTTCAACGAACAGCAGGGTGGACATCAGCTCCCCATGGCTGACCAGCTCGTCGGTCAACGCCGTCGAGGTGGCCAGCGACGCGGCCTCCGACAGCATGGCGATGTTTTCCAGCAGGCGGTCTATCTCGTCGCGGATCACCGCAGGTGCCGCGAGGCGATCGAGGATGGCGTACTGGATGCGACGAATTTCATCAAGCTGGTAGTTGCGCTTCTCGGCCTCGCAACCTTCGGCCAGGGCGACCAACAGGTTGGTGACGCCCGCCGAGGCGGACAACACCACCAGGCGGACCTGCGGGTTGGCCAGCACGACGTCGGCGCTGCGGTTCATGGCTTCAAAGTCGGCGACGCTGGTGCCGCCGAACTTGGCTACCACGGTGGAATTCTGGGGTACTGCTTGGTTCATGTAGAAACCTCGTGTCAGGGATGCCCGTTTGGGGCACTGTAATTCCATAGCCTTGGCACAAGGGGAGAGCGGTAAACAGGGGGCAGGCGTAGAGGTCAGGCTACGATACACCCAGAAGCGCCCCACCTTGTCGATCGCCCTGCGGGCGATCCCCTGGTGACAACCCAGGGGATTCAGCCCCTGTAGTCGATACGATAATGGCCGGCCATTACCCTACCTCGGCGTCGCTCCCCCTCGGGTGCCGTCAACGGAGAAACGGCTCCTCTGACACTCTACCTGGGCGACGCGCCTCTTCTGGCTTGCGCACCGGGTGCGCAAGTAGGCTGTTAGGAATAGCCGGTTATCGTCATTCTGTCAACGTACAGACGGTGAGGGATTTTCATCTTGCACCAGCGCGATAAGCGTACAGGGCATCGCAGGCGTGGAACCGGCGCCAATCGGTTGCAGAGAACCGTCTTCCTTTTGGCTGAATAACGGGATAACGCCCTGATGTTTTTCCAAATACTCCAACCAACCGAAATTTTCGTTCAATTTGGTCGCTTTGATGGTGGCCCCCCTGGCGAGCAGGCTGCTCAGACGGCCGTAGGTGGCTTCCTGATTAAATAAAATTTCGTGCCGGCGGAAACGCGAACTTTCCGCGCTGGCGCCGCGCCCTTTCAACGGCGCCCCCGAACGAATGGCGAACACGTGATCCTCGCCGAAGAGGTGGCCGAAGTGATAGACGGCCAGCGCGTTTTGGTGACGATTGGGCGACAGCGCCAGCACCTGGGCGATATTGCTCAGATCGAGATAGTTCTCGGCGTGTTCGGAGTAGGCGTGGCCATAGTAGGCCGGAATGCCGTCCATGCGCGCCTGACGGTAGTATTCCCAGCTGCTGTCGGTGACGATCACCGGCACGTTCAGCTTGATCAGCGCCTGCGCCAGCATGCGCGCCACGCTGTTGGCGCCGACGATCAGCACGCCGCGCGGTTTCTGCTGCTGCACCCGCAGCCAGCGCGCCATCATGCCGCTGGTCAGGCTTTGCAACACCACGGTGCCGATGATGATGGCGAACACCACGGTCACCAGCCGGTCGGCACCCTGATAGCCACTGCGCTGCAGCGTCAGCGCGAACAGCGAGCTGACCGCCGCGGCGACGATGCCGCGCGGGGCGATCCAGCACAGCAGCAGCCGATCGCGCCAGTGCAGGGAAGAGCGCCAGGTCGACACCGCGATGCACAGCGGCCTGGCGATGAACTGCACCGCCAGCAGCAGCAGCAGCAGCGGCCAGCCCATGTTCCACAGCGCCTGGATGTCGAGCCGCGCCGCCAGAATGATAAACAGCGCCGAGATCAGGATCGCCGACAGCTCTTCTTTGAACGCCAGAATATCGCTGGTGTCCACGTCGCGCATGTTGGCCAGCCAGATACCCATGACCGTGACGGTCAGCAAACCGGATTCGTCGGCGATGGCGTTGGAAACGCCGAAGGCGGTCAGCATGATCGCCAGCACCGCCAGGTTCTGCAGGTAGCGCGGCAGCCAGACGCGGCGCAGCGCCAGGCCGAGCAGGTAGCCGAACAGCGCGCCGGCGATCAGGCCGACGGCGGCGGTCACGCCCAGCGTCCAAAACAGGTGGGTATAGGATTCCGCATTCTGCTTCAGCACGATGAACTCGAACACCAGCAGGGTGAAGATGGCGCCGACCGGATCGATGACGATCCCTTCCCAGCGCAGCACCTGGTTGATATTAGCGTTCGGCCGCACGACGCGCATCAGCGGGGCGATCACCGTCGGCCCGGTCACCACCGTCACCGCGCCGATCAACGCCGCCAGCTCCGGCGGGAAATCCAGCAGCCACCAGCTGGCGAGGCTGATGACCAGAAAGGTGACCAGCATGCCGACGGTGACCAGATTGCGCACCACGCCGCCAAGGCCGCGAATTTCCTCGAAACGCAGCGTCAGCGCCCCTTCGAACAGGATGATCGCCACCGACAGCGACACCAGCGGAAACAGCAGATCGCCAAACAGCAGATCCGGCTGCACCAGATGCACCGTCGGGCCGAGCACGATGCCGAACAGCAGCAGCGGCAAGATGGCCGGCAGGCGCAGCAGCCAGGCCAGCCACTGCGCCAGCAGCGACGCCAGGCCGATAAGCACCAACATGAGTGGGGCGGATAATTCCATAAGCGAGATCCCTTTCAAATGACGAAATAAGCGACGATGACACAGCCTGATGACAATTCGGCAACCCCGATAACAGGCCGTTAGCCAAAAGTATAGAGTGAAAGCTGAAACGAGGCGGCAATGCGTTGACAGTTAGCGCCTATCGCAAGAAAAGCGATCATAATCACAGTCGAACAGGCTACAATCGGACAAACGCGTCATTTTTATTCTCAAGCCTAAGAGTGTTGCTATGAAAAATATCAATCCTAGTCAAACCGCTGCTTGGCAAGCCCTGCAGCAACATTATGCACAGATGAAAGACGTACGGATCGCCGACCTGTTCGCCGAGGACAGCGATCGTTTCTCCAGGTTCTCCGCGACCTTCAACGATCAAATGTTGGTGGACTATTCCAAGAACCGCATCACGCAGGAAACCCTGGAGAAGCTGCAGGCGTTGGCGAAAGAAACCGATCTGCAAGGCGCCATCAAATCGATGTTCGCCGGTGAGAAGATCAACCGCACCGAAGATCGCGCGGTGCTGCACATTGCCCTGCGCAACCGCAGCAACAGCCCGATCCTGGTCGACGGCAAAGACGTGATGCCGGAAGTGAACGCGGTGCTGGCCAAGATCAAACAGTTCTGCGCGCGCGTCATCGGCGGCGAGTGGAAAGGCTACACCGGCAAGCCGATCACCGACGTGGTGAACATCGGCATCGGCGGTTCGGATCTCGGCCCTTACATGGTGACCGAAGCGCTGCGCCCTTATAAAAACCACCTGAACATGCACTTCGTCTCCAACGTTGACGGCACCCACATCGCCGAAACGCTGCAGCCGCTGAACCCGGAAACCACGCTGTTCCTGGTGGCGTCCAAAACCTTCACCACTCAGGAAACCATGACCAACGCCCACAGCGCGCGCGACTGGTTCCTGAGCAGCGCCGTCGATCAACAACACGTGGCCAAGCATTTCGCTGCGTTGTCCACCAACGGCAAAGCGGTGGCCGAGTTCGGCATCGATACCGACAACATGTTCGAATTCTGGGACTGGGTCGGCGGCCGTTACTCGCTGTGGTCGGCGATCGGTCTGTCGATCGCGTTGTCCATCGGTTACGACAACTTCGAGCAGCTGCTGAGCGGCGCGCACGCCATGGATAAGCACTTCGCCGAAACGCCGGCGGAGAAAAACCTGCCGGTGCTGCTGGCGCTGATCGGTATTTGGTACAACAACTTCTTCGGCGCCGAAACCGAAGCCATTCTGCCGTACGATCAGTACATGCACCGTTTTGCCGCTTACTTCCAGCAGGGCAACATGGAATCCAACGGCAAGTACGTCGATCGCAACGGCAATCCGGTGGATTACCAGACCGGCCCGATCATCTGGGGCGAGCCGGGCACTAACGGTCAGCACGCGTTCTACCAACTGATCCACCAGGGCACCAAGCTGGTGCCGTGCGATTTCATCGCGCCGGCCATCAGCCATAACCCGCTGGGCGATCACCACGCCAAACTGCTGTCCAACTTCTTTGCCCAGACCGAAGCGTTGGCGTTCGGCAAGTCGCTGGAAGTGGTGGAAGCCGAGTTCGCGGCGCAGGGTAAAACCCCTGAGCAGGTCAAACACGTGGCGCCGTTCAAAGTGTTTGAAGGCAACCGTCCGACCAACTCGATCCTGCTGCGTGAAATCACCCCGTTCAGCCTGGGCAGCCTGATTGCGTTGTACGAGCACAAGATCTTCACCCAGGGCGCAATCCTGAACATCTTCACCTTCGATCAGTGGGGCGTGGAGTTGGGCAAACAGCTGGCCAACCGCATCCTGCCGGAACTGGCGGGCAGCGAGAAAATCAGCAGCCACGACAGCTCGACCAATGCGCTGATCAACCGCTTCAAGGAATGGCGCTAATCGCCTGATCTGAGCCAATAAAAAAACCCGCCGCGGCGGGTTTTTTTACGTCTGCGAAAAGTTACAGGTTGATCGGCACTTCGAAGCTGACGCCGGCGCCCACGTCATCGGCGGTGCTGTGATCGCTGTCGGTGTACCACAGGCTGGTGTCGAACTTAACCTGTGACGGGAAGGTGTAACCCCAGCCGAGCTGAATGCCTTTCAGCGTATCGGAACGCGGGAATGCCCGGTTGATGGTTTGGTTGTTCGGATTCACCTTGGCGTATACCAAGCGGGTGCTCCAACGCTGGCTGTCGTCCAGCACCAGCTCGACGCGACCGGACAGCATCTGGCCGTCGCCGCCCATCGCATGGCCCAGCGGGTAACCTTGCTGGTAGTAACCGCCCCGATAGATGTAGTGGTTGTACATCACGTTGTTGGCGTTGCCGTTAGAACGGGTATCAGAACCTTCGATATGCCAGTTGATGGTGGTCGGACCCCATTCCGGATGGCCTTCAAGCCCCAACATATAGGCATTATGCGAAGGCAACATGCCGGCTTCATCTTCGCCGGTGATTTGGCCATAAAGGCTGACCGGCATGCCGACTAGCGGCTGCAGTTTGAGTTTGAAGTCAAAACCGCCCAACTGGTTGCCCGGATCGTTTTTCGGATCGCCGGTATTGTCGTTGCCGGTTACGCCATCCCAGAAGGAACGCCAGGAGTGCGGACGGCCATCACCGCCCCACATCATGACGCGCGAAGCGCCCAGCTCCAGGAAATCGGTCGGCATCATGGTCAGGCGACCGCCGATCAGTTTGGTATCCGGCACGGCAGCGTACTGCGACAGCTGACCGGCGGACAACTGGTATTGCCAGCGGCCGATCCACGACAGCCACGGCGTTTCAAACGGCGATTGGTCGGCGCGCTGCAGCATAAAGCCGGCGACCGGGCGCGCGGCGTCGGAGCGGATCAGGCTGCCGTCGTAACCCGGGCCCCACCACTGGGAGACCTCGCCGAAGGAGAGCCATTGGTTCCAGATTTTCACCGCGCCGTAGGAGCCGTTCATATTGAATTTGGAGCCGTCGCTGACGCGCTGGTCGCCTTCCACCGAGCCCTGCAGACGCACGTCCCAGAACTCGCCGTTGGCGCCGGCGCCGATGGTCAGGCGATCGTCGGCGTACTCGTTTTGGCCGAAGCCCTGCGGGGTGCCGGGTTTATCGGTCGAGGCGTAACCGCTGACGCGGATGTTGGCTTTGAGGGCGTCAACGCGGCGTTGCACGCGGTCGATGACGTTTTTCTCGGTATTGGTGACCGGTTTGGCCTGCGCGATAACGGAACTGATCTCTTCCTGACTCAGCGGCCAGGTGGACAGGCTGACGTTGATGACGCCGCGGTCAGACAACCAGGCGAGATCGTTACGCAGATCGTTGTCAGGGGCTACCAGGCCGGCGGCGTGGCCGGACAATGCACAGGTAAACAGGCCCGCAGCGACCAGTCCGTTAAGTTTAGCGCGCATAAAGAATTCCCTTGTTAATTCGAGGTTATTGGTTTTATGTAAAGATCTCTGTGACCCATGATAGTTGACATTTCGATTTGCTACAAATCTATAAGCCAGAAACATCTTATTATAACTTTATGAATTAAATGGGGTTTAAAGTGCTTTCGCGAAGGGCGTAATTTTTAGGACAATGCCTATATTGGCAAGGTTGAATCATATAAGCGGTATTCAGAGAGAGGTTTTATGGCAAAAACGTCGCGTTCGATAATGATAGCGAAAGGGCTGCAGCGAGTGCTGAACGTGGGCCTGTTGCTGCTGGCGGCAATTCTGGTGGTGTTTCTGGTTAAGGAAACCATCCATCTGGCGAAGGTGTTATTTATCAACAGTGAAGAGTCGTCCTCTTACCTGTTGATTGAAGGCATCGTGATTTATTTTCTGTACTTTGAATTTATCGCCTTGATCGTCAAGTATTTTGAGTCGGGTTATCATTTCCCGCTGCGCTATTTTATTTATATCGGCATTACCGCGATTATTCGTTTGATTATCGTGGATCACAAAAATCCCATCGACACCCTGATCTACGCGGCGGCGATATTGGTGCTGGTGGTGACGCTCTATCTGGCCAACACCGATCGGCTGAAACGGGAGTAGCGATAAAAATGGCGGCCAAAGGCCGCCAAAGACACAGGATATCATTACCCGTCGTCTTTCAAGCGACAGCGTTGTTGACTGCACTCGCTAACCCCAGTTACTTACTGAAGTAAGCGCCTGGGCTTAGCGAGCTGGTCGCCTGGCTGTAACTTGAAATCCATAGGGTAAAAGATAAGGAAAAACATCAAACGCACTGCAGTGGCACAAATTACCCCTTCACGCCGCCGGCCGTCAGGCCGCCCACCAACCAGCGCTGCGCCAGCAGGAACACGGCGGTAATCGGTATCGCCGACAGCACCGCGGCGGCGGCGAAATCGCCCCACAGGTAGTTCTGCGGGTTGAGATATTGCTGCATGCCCACCGCCAGCGTGTAACTGTTCACATCGCGCAGCAGAAGCGACGCCACCGGCACCTCGGTGATGGCGGCGATAAACGACAGAATGAACACCACCGCCAGAATCGGCACCGACAGCGGCAGGAGCACCAGCCGGAACGCCTGCCACGGCGTGGCGCCGTCCAGCGCCGCCGCCTCTTCCAGCGAATTGTCGATGGTTTCGAAATAGCCCTTGATGGTCCAGACATGCAGCGCGATGCCGCCCATATAGGCGAAGATTACGCCGCCGTGGGTGTTGAGGCCGATAAACGGAATGTACTGGCCCAGGCGATCGAACAAGGCGTACAGCGCCACCAGCGACAGCACCGCTGGAAACATCTGGAAGATCAGCATGCTTTTCAGCAGCGTGCTCTTGCCGCGAAAACGCATGCGGGCGAAGGCGTAGGCGCAGGTGGTGGACAGCGTCACGATGCCGATGGCGGTGATCGCCGCGATCTTGACTGAGTTCCACAGCCACAGCAGCACCGGGAACGGCGGCGGCGTCACGCTGCCGTCGGCGTGGGTGACGCTGCCGTCGGCGTGGGTGACGCTGAAGCCGAGCGCCAGCCGCCAGTGATCCCAGGAGAGGGTTTCCGGTATCAGGCTGCCGGTGGCGAAGTTGCCGGCGCGCAGCGAGATGGCCACCACCATCAGCAGCGGGAACATGATCAGGGCGATAAAGCACAGCATCAAAATGTGGGTCATCCACAGGCGCAGGCGCTGGGATTTGGGTTGAACCATGGCCATCGTTATTCTCCCTAATCGAAGTTCATCTTGCTGGCTTTCAAATTCAGGATCGCCAGCGCGCCCACCAACAGGAAGATCAGCGTGGCGATGGCGGCCGCCAGCCCGAAGTCTTGCCCGCCGCCGCCTTCGAAGGCGATGCGGTAGGTGTAGCTGACCAGCAGATCGGTATAGCCGGCCGGCGTGGTGGTGCCGATCATGTCCGGGCCGCCGTTGGTCAGCAGCTGGATCAGCACGAAGTTGTTAAAGTTGAAGGCGAAGCTGGCGATCATCAGCGGCGTCAGCGGCTTGATCAGCAGCGGGAAGGTGATGCGGAAGAAGTTTTGCCACGGGTTGGCGCCGTCCATCGCCGAGGCCTCATACAGGTCGTCCGGGATTGCCTTCAGCAGCCCCATGCACAGGATCATCATGTACGGGTAGCCGAGCCAGGTGTTGACGATCAGGATCATGCTCTTGGCGGTGAGCGGATCGCTGAACCAGGCCGGTTTGATGCCGAACAGGTGGCTGAGCATCATGTTGATCTCGCCGAAGCTCTGGTTGAACAAGCCTTTGAAGATCAGGATCGAGATGAACGACGGTACCGCATAGGGCAGGATCAGCAGCACGCGGTAGATAGCCTTGCCTTTCAGCGCCTCCCACTGCACCACGCAGGCCAGCACCATGCCGACCGCCACGGTAAGGATCACCGTCATCACCGAGAACACGAGGGTCCAGATGAAGATCGACACGAACGGTTTTTTGATGCCCTCGTCCTGCAGCACCCGCAGGAAGTTTTTCCAGCCGGTGGTGACGGTATAGCCTGGGCTCAGGGTTTCCTGCGCCCAGCCGCCGTCGGCGTTGATCGCCTGATAGAAGCCGATGTCGCCGTTCGGCCGGTAGCGCACCTGAGTCTGGTTATTGGTCAGCGTGCTGCCGTCTTGGTCCAGCGCATACAGCGGGCGGGTGCCGGAGAACTGGCGCAGGGAGCTCATGCGCAATTCATCGCCGTCCGGCAGCTGCGCCACCAGTTGGCTCAGCGCCTGCCGGTTCTGGGTGATCACCCGCAGCGTGGCGGGTTCGCCCTGCGGCGCGGCGCTCTGGGCCGTCAATTTCAGGGGGAGCGGCGGCGTCGCGTCGAGGCGGAAAGGCTCGGAAATCAGCGGCTGTTCACTGTCCGGCGAGGTCAGCTGCAGGCGCCACTGCTGGTTTTCCGCCGGGTAGAGGCCGAAGGTGAACGTTTTGCCGCTTTGGAACTGACGCTGCATCAATACCGATTGCGCGCGCTCAAACGTCAGCTGGTTGGTGCTGCTGTAGTTGGTAAAGGCGATGGCGATGGTGCAGATCAGCGGGAACAGGACGAACAATCCCATGCCGGCGACGCCGGGATACACATAGCGCCAGGCGTAGGCGCGGCGGTTGGCGAAGACGTAAAGCCCGGCGCTGACCAGGATCAGCGTCAGGATGGCGAACAGGTATTCACCCTGTGCATACATCAACACAATCAGGTAGCAGGTCACCAGGCTGAACAGGCCGACCACCAGCCATTTCAGCGCGTCGCTTTGCCACCACTTCGATTTTTTACGCGCAGGCGTCCCGGCGTGAGCGAATTGCATAGGGCGTTCCTTTCTGTGAAGCAACGGCGGGGCGCCACGGTGCCCCGCACGACGACATTACTTGGTGATACGGGTCTGCACATCGTCCAACGCGGCTTTCACCGTTTGGCGGCCGCTGACGGCGTTGAGCACCGCGCTGCGTTCGGCGTACCAGAAAGCGCTCATCTGCGGAATGTTCGGCATGATCTCCCCGTTTTGCGAGTTCTGCATGGTGGCGGCGATCTTCGGATCTTTGGCCAGCGTTTCCTGGTAGGACTTCAGCGCCACCGCGCCCAGCGGTTTGTCTTTGTTGACGTCCGCCAGCCCTTCGTTGGTCAGCAGATAGTTCTCGAGGAACTCGGTCGCCAGTTCTTTATTCGGGCTGGCGGCGTTGATGCCGGCGGTCAGCACGCCGACGAACGGTTTGGACGGTTTGCCTTTGAAGGTCGGCAGCAGCGTCACGCCGTAGTTGAATTTGCTCTGCTCGATGTTGTTCCAGGCCCACGGGCCGTTGATGGTCATCGCGGTCTGGCCTTTGTTGAACGCGGCTTCGGCGATCGAGTAATCGGTATCGGCGTTGATGTGTTTGTTTTTCACCAGATCGACGATGAACTGCAGGCCGGCCTGCGAACCGGCGTTGGCGACGCCGACATCCTTGATGTTGTATTTGCCGTTCTCATACTTGAAGGCATAACCGCCGTCGGCGGCGATGATAGGCCAGGTGAAGTAGGGTTCCTGCAGGTTCCACATGATGGCGCTTTTGCCGCTGGCGCGCAGCTGTTTGTCCAGCGCCGGGATCTCTTCCCAGGTCTTCGGCGGCTGTTTGACCAGGTCTTTATTGTAAATCAGCGACAGCGCTTCGACGGCGATCGGGTAGCCGATCAGCTTGCCGTCATAGCGCACGGCGTCCCAGGTGAACGGGAACAGCTTGTCCTGGAAGGCTTTGGACGGGTGGACTTCGGCCAGCAGGCCGGACTGCGCATAGCCGCCGAAGCGATCGTGGGCCCAGAGGATGATGTCCGGGCCGTCGCCGGTGGCGGCCACCTGCGGGTATTTCTCTTCCAGCTTGTCGGGATGCTCGACGGTGACTTTGATGCCGGTGTCTTTTTCGAATTTCTTGCCGACTTCGGTCAGGCCGTTATAGCCCTTGTCGCCGTTGATCCAGATAACCAGTTTGCCTTCCTCTATCTTGGCGAAGGCGGAAGAAGAGAGCACCAGAGTAGCCAGTGCCGAGAGCGCCAGCGTACGGGCGAGGGTAATGCTGCGAGTCATAATCCAGTCCTTCTTTTTGTGGGCACATAAATCAAGGAGAGACGTTTCGCGATCATAGTGGGTCACAACGCGACATATTCTCATCCTCCCCCCCTCTACGCCCCTGAGATGAGGAGTGTGATCCAGTTAACGTTGCGCTCTATTCTGTGGCGTCAGGCACAAAATAGGGGGGCGATTTTTGCCGGCTTGATCACAGATTTGCCTTAAGCGCGGAACTTCTCATCGCCGCGGTCGTTCTCTCATCCTCCCGTCTCCTCCCCCATGAAAAATCCTGTTACGGATGATTACCCTTTCCGGCGACTCCCGCACTATCGGCCCATTGATTTTCAACGCCACGCGCAGCAGGGATACCGGATTTATGTCGTCAATGCCTATCGCCACTCAGCCCACCCTGTACCGGATCCATCCGGCCAGTTTCCGTGACGGAAACGGGGACGGCGTGGGCGACGCGCACGGCATGCTGGCGGCGCTGCCGTACCTGAAAGCGCTGTCGATCGACGGTCTGTTGCTGCCGCAGACGCTGGCGCCGGAGGCCGAAACGGCGGTGACGGGCGAAGGGCTGACGCTGTGGTACGCCGACGAAGCCCATCGCGTTCGTCATGCCGCCGCCGCGCAGCGGTTCGCCCACGGCGCGCTGGCGCTCGACGTGATGCCGTTCAGCGCGGAAAAGCTGGTGGCGGTGCTGCATGCCCGCCGCGCCACGTTGGCGGACAGCCTGTGGAGCACCGGCGACGCCGATCAGCCTCGGGTGGTCAGCCGCTGGGGGCAGGGCGACCTGCGTTCCGCCGCCGCCTTTTTGACGCTGCTGGCGATGTTGCCGGCGCCGATCTGCCTGTACCAGGGCGAGGAGCTGGGGCTGCCGCACGCCGCCGGCCTGCAGGATCCGCGCGGCGCGCAAACGCCGATGCCGTGGCATGAAGCCCCCGAACAGGTCACCGCCGGGGAGATCAGCTGGTATCAGCAGGTGGCGATCGAACACCGCGCGTTGGCCATCAGTCGCCAACAGCACGACAGCCACTCCACCTTGCGTTACTGCCAGACGCTGCTGGCTCTGCGCCGTTCGCCGCTTTTCCAGCGCGGCGAGCTGAGCGCGGTCAGCCAGCGCGATGGCGTGGTGCGCTTACTTATTACCCATCAGGATCAATGCCTTGAAGCGCTGATAAACCTGCAGCCTTATACTCAGGCGGCCGCGCCGTCTGAGGCGACCTTGCCGTTGGCATGGCAGCACGGCGCGCAGCAAGAGGGTCATCAATGGGTTTTGGCGGGCTTTGCCTCCGCCATTTTCACACGACATGTTAACTGCGAAAGCAGGGGAGTAACGCATGGCTAGCGTGACACTGCGCAGCGTTTATAAGGCCTTCGGTGAGGCCGTGATTTCCAAAGACGTCAATCTGACCATCGAAGACGGCGAGTTTGTGGTGTTTGTCGGGCCGTCGGGCTGCGGCAAATCGACGCTGCTGCGCATGATCGCCGGGCTGGAGGACATCACCTCCGGCGACCTGCTGATCGGCGAGAAACGCATGAATGAAGTGCCGCCTTCCGAGCGCGGCATCGGCATGGTGTTCCAGTCTTACGCGCTGTATCCGCACCTGTCGGTGGCGGACAACATGTCGTTCGGCCTGAAGCTGGCCGGCGCCAAGAAAGCGGAAATCAATCAACGGGTGAACCAGGTCTCCGAGGTGCTGCAGTTGGCGCACCTGCTCGATCGGCGGCCGAAGGCGCTGTCCGGCGGGCAGCGTCAGCGCGTGGCGATCGGTCGCACGCTGGTGGCCGAGCCGGACGTGTTCCTGCTCGACGAGCCGCTGTCCAACCTCGACGCCGCGCTGCGGGTGCAGATGCGCATCGAGATCTCCCGTCTGCACAAGCGCCTGCAGCGCACCATGATTTACGTCACCCACGATCAGGTCGAAGCGATGACGCTGGCCGACAAGATCGTGGTGCTCGACGCCGGTCGCGTGGCGCAGGTCGGCAAGCCGCTGGAACTGTACCACTACCCGGCCAACCGCTTCGTCGCCGGGTTTATCGGCTCACCGAAGATGAACTTCCTGCCGGTCAAGGTCACCGCGGCGGAGCCGCGACAGGTGCAGGTCGAACTGCCCAACCGTCAGCTGGTCTGGCTGCCGGTGGAAGGCGCGGGTGTCCAACCCGGCGCCAACCTGTCACTGGGCATTCGCCCTGAACATCTGCTGCCCGGCGAAGCCTCTGAAGTGCGGCTTACCGGCGACGTGCAGGTGGTGGAGCAGCTCGGCAACGAGACGCAAATCCATATCCAAATCCCGGCCATCCGTCAAAACCTGGTGTACCGCCAGAATGACGTGGTGCTGGTAGAAGAAGGTGCCACATTCGCCATCGGCCTGCCGCCTCACCGCTGCCACCTGTTCCGTGAAGACGGTACGGCATGTAAACGGCTGCACCAGGAGCCGGGCGTTTAAAGCATCAAAGTCGGTATAACAGGAGAATAATGATGACTACTCTGCGCAAACTTCCTCTGGCACTGGCTGTCGCCGCCGGTGTTCTCTCTACTCAGGCGCTGGCCGTGGATTTCCACGGTTACGCCCGTTCCGGCATCGGCTGGACCGGCAGCGGCGGTGAGCAACAGTGCTTCAAGGCCACCGGCGCCGCGAGCAAATACCGTCTCGGCAACGAGTGCGAAACCTACGCCGAGCTGAAACTGGGGCAGGAAGTGTGGAAAGAAGGCGACAAGAGCTTCTATTTCGACACTAACCTGGCCTATTCGGTTTCGCAGCGCTCCGACTGGGAAGACGTGACGCCGGGCTTCCGCGAAGTGAACGTGCAGGGTAAAAACCTGATCGAGTGGCTGCCGGGCTCCACGCTGTGGGCCGGTAAGCGTTTCTATCAGCGTCATGACGTTCACATGATCGACTTCTACTACTGGGATATCTCCGGCCCGGGCGCCGGTCTGGAAAACATCGATCTGGGCTTCGGCAAGCTGTCCGCCGCCGTGACCCGCAACTCGGAATCCGGCGGCTCTTACGGCTACCTGGATAACGAATGGAAACAGCGTCCGACCGTCAACGATACCTTCGACGTGCGCTTGGCCGGGCTGGAGCTGAACCCGGGCGGCACCCTGGAGCTGGGCGTGGACTACGGCCGCGCCAATGCGCAGGATAACTACCGCCTGGCCGACGGGGCCAGCAAAGACGGCTGGATGTTCACCGCCGAACACACGCAAAGCATCCTGAACGGTTACAACAAATTCGTGCTGCAGTACGCCACCGACTCGATGACCTCGCAGAACAACGGCCGCAACGAAGGCGCCACCATCGATAACAACGGCAAGATGATCCGCGTGCTGGATCACGGCGCCATCGACTTCAACGATCAGTGGGCGCTGATGTACGTCGCCATGTTCCAGGACATCGACCGCGACAACAACAACGGCACCACCTGGTACACCGTGGGCGTGCGTCCGATGTACAAATGGACGCCGATCATGAGCACCCTGCTGGAAGCCGGCTACGACAATGTCAAATCTCAGCGCACCGGCGATCGCAACGGCCAGTATAAAGTGACCCTGGCGCAGCAATGGCAGGCGGGCAACAGCATTTGGTCGCGTCCGGCCATCCGCCTGTTCGCCACCTACGCCAAGTGGGACGAGAAGTGGGGCTACGCCACCGGCGATGACACCGGGTATAACGCCGGCACCGCTTACAACGACACCAGCATGCATACCTTCAGCCGCGGCAAGGATGACGAAGTCACCTTCGGCGCCCAGATGGAAATTTGGTGGTAACGACAGGACGGGGAGGGCCGCCGGCTCTCCCCCAACCGCATTCGCCGCGGCCCGATCTCTTGCCTGATCCGCCGCGGTGCTGAAAGAGGATATAACGATGAAAAAGAATCTGCTGTCACTCTGCCTGTCGCTGGCGCTGACCGTCGGCGCGCCTTTGGCGGCCAACGCCGATACGCCGGCCAACGTTTCCGTCGCCCCGGCCATCAGCGCCACCACGCTGCAAAGCCTGCCGTGGCAGCCGCTGCAACCGCCGGTGTCGCAAGAAGTGAAGCTCGACGCCGTTAGCCCGCAGCTCAATCAGGGCGACATTCAGGGGGCGATCGCCGCCTATACGCTGCCGGCCGATCGCGGTTCGCTGGAAGTGACGCTGAGCAGCCTCGCCAAGAACAATTCGCTGTACGCGCCGAGCGTGCTGGTGCTGGACGAGCATCTGCGCCCGGCGGCGTATTACCCGAGCAGCTATTTCCCTTACCAGCCGCCGGGAGCAATGTCCTCCGATCGCCTCGAAGGCACGTTGAAACTGACGCCGGCGCTCGGTCAAAAACAGATTTACCTGCTGGTGTACACCACACGTCAGGATTTGGCGAAAACCACGCAGCTGACTAACCCGGCCAAGGCCTACGCGCAGGGCGTGGGTAACGCGGTGCCGGATATCCCGGATCCGATCGCCGGCCACGCGACGACCGGCACGCTGAAGCTCAAGGTGACCGCGGAACAGGGCACCGGCAACGTGATGATCGGCATGCTGCAACCTGCGCCGACCGTGGCGCCGGTGGTGGTGGGATCAACCGCACCGGCCGCCGTGGCGGCGCCTGCACCGAC
The DNA here is from genome assembly GCF_903970925.1 of Serratia sp. ME47. Classification (NCBI taxonomy): domain Bacteria; kingdom Pseudomonadati; phylum Pseudomonadota; class Gammaproteobacteria; order Enterobacterales; family Yersiniaceae; genus Serratia; species Serratia sp. ME47. Next base: position 47,800 of record NZ_CAJCKE010000021.1, read on the forward strand.
GCCGGAGAAACCGGCGGAGCCGATGCTCAACGATACCGAAAGCTACTTCAATAACGGCATCAAGCAGGCGGTGAAGGCGGGCGATATCGACAAGGCGCTGAAACTGATGAATGAGGCCGAGAAACTGGGCTCGACCACTGCGCGTAAAACGTTTATCAGCAGCGTAAAAGGCAAGGGGTAACACCCGACGCTGCCGATGCTGGCTCGATGATTGGTGCGCCTTGGCGCACCTTTTTTCATCCGCGGGCCAGCGTTGCGCCGATCAACGCCAGCAGACGGGCGTTATCGACCTGCTGCATGATGCGCACCGGCTTGCCCTGCGGCGGCGGCATGCCTACCGTCAGGCGCAGGCTGTCCGGCCGCCAACGGCGTGAGCTGCCGCGCGTCAGCGCCCCTTCCAGCGCCACATCCACATGGAACATTTCGGTCGTGACCAGCTGCGGTGCCAGCAGCCAGGCGATCACCAGCGCATCATGGATCCAGCAGCCCGGCAGGCGCCGCGTATGGCGCGAATAATCGATCCACGGCTGCGTGGTGGCGCGCAAATAGCGGCACAGCGGCGTATCCGGCTGCGTCAGTGCGGCCAGATCCGCCTGGGTCAGCATGGTCTGGGTGGTGACGTCCAGCGGCGCCAGCGTGATAGCGGCGCCGCTGTTCAGCACCAGCCGCGCGGCTTCCGGATCCAGGCCGAAATTGGTGTCCTTGATGTATCCCTCGACGTTGAACACGCCGCCCATGATCACGATCTCTTTCACCGCCTGCGCCATCTGCGGGTACAGCTGCATGGCGTGCGCAACGTTGGTCAGCGGGCCGATCGCCGCCAGCGTTATCTCGCCGGGATGGCGGCAGATCAGCTCGCCGATGGCGATGGCGGCGTCCGGTGCGGGCGCGTTGGCGAGTGAGGGCGCGGGCAAGTCGCGCCACAGCGCCGCCAGCTTGGGATCGGCGAGCGGCCTGTCCAGATGCGCGCGCCATGGCTCCGGCGGCTCGCTCAGGGCGCGCGCCGCGCCGAGGGCGACCGGCACCTGGTAGCCGCTTTGCGCCAGCAGCTCGCTGGCGACGGCGAAGCCCACTTCGCGCGGGGTGTTGCCGGCCACGATGCTGATCAGTTCCAGCTGCAGCTGCGGTTTGGCCGCCAGCGCCAGGGCCAGCGCCAGGCCGTCGTCGACGTTGGCACCGGGAACGCCGTTGCCGGGATCGCAATCAATGATCAAACGCATAGAAGGTGTCCTGAAAAACCGCTAACAGCCGCACGAGCGGCGGATGCGCAGTTGAAAAGCGAATTCATGCAGCTCGGCGGGCGCGGCGCCGGCGGCCAGCATGGCGATGGCCCGCTTGGCCATGGCGTCGATCGGCTGCTCGACCGCGCTGAGCGGCGGCACGCTGAATTCGGATTGCTGCGTGCCGTTAAAACAGATCAGCGCCAGATCGTCCGGCGCGCGCAACCCATGCTCCGCCAGCGCCGACAGGCAGCCGAGCGCCTGCTGCTCGTTGGAGGTGAAAACGGCGCGCGGGCGCGGGCCTTGCACCATGCGCTGGGTGGCCTGGTAGCCGCCCTGGCGGGTGTAAGGCGCCTCGAAAATCCACTCGTCGCGCGGCGCAATGCCCGCCTCCAGCAGCGCATCGCGCCAACCGTTCAGGCGATCCTGCGCGTTGAGCATGGTTAGCGGACCGATAAAAATGCCGATGTCGCGATAGCCGTGCTGCAGCAGATGGCGGGTCGCCTGGCAGGCGGCGTCGCGCTCGTCGACGCGGATGGCGCAGACGCCGGCCTGGCTGTCGATGGTGTCTATCATTACGCAGGGCGTGCCGGAGGCGCGGATCAGCTCGAACCACGGATGGCGATCGACGCTGGTGTACAGCAGGCCGTCGACCTGGCGACGCAGCAGGTTATTGATCAGCTCATACTCGCGCTGCCGGTCATCGCCGGCGTCGCCCAGCAGCAGCACGCGGCCGCGGCTGAAGGCCTCCTGCTGCAGCGCCCGCGCCAGCGTGGCGAAGAACGGGTTGGAAATATCCGGCACCACCAGCCCGTAGGTTTGCGTGCTGCCGGAGGCCAATGCCCGCGCGATGTCGTTCGGCCGGTAGCCGGTCTGCTCGATCGCCGCCAGCACGCGCAGCCGGGTGGCTTCCGCCACCGGGCGCGGGCCGTTGTTGATCACATAGCTGACCACGGCGACGGAGGTGCCCGCTACGCGGGCCACGTCGGCGCGGGTAACGCGTCGCGCGGAGTGATTATCCAAATTGGGATCCTGTTCGCCTTCTCGCTACGCGGCGTCCTGCGGCAGGTTGAGATCGCGGCCGCGGGTTTCGGGAGCAAAGAAGGTGGTGATTAAGCCGATGGCCGCCATTACAACAAAATAGCAGGCGACAGGCCACCAGTGACCGAAACCGGACAGCAGCGCGGTGGCGATCAGCGGCGCGGTGCCGCCCGAGAGGATCGAGCCGAGCTCTTTGGCGAACGCCATCTTGGAGTAGCGATTCTTCACGCCGAACAGTTCGACGCCGTAGGCCGCCTGAACGCCGAAGATCCCCAGCGACGCGATGCACATGCCGACCACGATCACCGAGATGACGATAGCCGGTTCACGGCTGTCGAGCAGCCAGAACGCCGGGAAGGCGTACAGCACCAGCAGCAGGCAGAACCAGCGGTAGGTAATGCGGCGGCCGAAGCGATCGGACAGCCAGCCGGCCAGCGGGATCACTAGGAACCCGCACAGCGAGGCGATCAACACCGCCAGCGCCGGCACCGATTTATCGACCATCAGCACCTTGGCGACATAGCCGACGATAAAGCCCTGGCACAGGTAGGAGGGGCCGTTTTCGCCGATGCGCAGGCCGAGCATCACCCAGAACGCTTTGGTACGTTGCAGGTAGCTGCGCGTATCCGGCGCGGCCTGGGCGGCGTCCAGCATGCGCTGGTGGTTTTGCTGCAGCTCGCGTTCGAACACCGGCGTTTCCCGCACGTGGCGGCGCAGGTACAGCGCCACCCCGGCGATCAGAATGCTGGCGAGGAACGGAATGCGCCAGCCCCAGCTCATCAGATCTTCCTTGTCCAGCTGCAGCACCAGCAGCCATACCAGCGACGCCAGCAGGGTGCCGCTGTTGGAGCCGATGGCGATGATCGACGCCACCAGCCCGCGCCGCTTGGCCGGCGCGTATTCCGCCAGCATCACCGCGCCGCCGGACAGCTCCGCACCGGCGCCGAACCCCTGCGCGAAGCGCAGGATCACCAGGCAGGCGGGCGCCCAGACGCCGATTTGCGCATAGGACGGGATCAGGCCGATCAGCGTGGTGGAGAGGCCCATCAGCGCCACGGTGGTGATCAGCACCACGCGGCGGCCTTTGCGGTCGCCGATCCAGCCGAACACCAGCGCGCCGATCGGCCGCGCGACGAAGCCGACGGAGTAGGTGGCGAAACTGGCCAGCAGCGCCACCAGCGGCGTGGCTTCCGGGAAGAACACGTCGCCGAACACCATGCCGGCCGCCAGGCCGTACAGCGCGAAGTCGACGTATTCCATGGCGGTGCCGAGCCAGCAGGAGAAGGTGGCGCGCCAAAATTGGCTGCGCCCCTCTTTGGTTGCCAGGCGTTCATCGGCCGCCAGCGCGGCGTCGGCGGTCTGTGAAGGGGCAAGCGTTGTTTCGCTCATGGCAGTGCTATCCTCTTTTGTTCTGCGCCTGGAGGGGCGCGGTTAAAGATGGTTTCCCTGGTGCCGGCAACAAAGGTGTGCCGACAAATCATGTCGGACGCATGGCGATTCAACGCTGCCGTATCAGGGTATCTACGCGCGTAGATAACACAACGCGAGGAAGCTGAAACTTTGCGGGCGATCACAGAATCGTCAGCGCGCCGGGAAATGAAGATAGAGAATGCGGATGGCAAAAAGATGACAGAACCCCGGTTTTTCCGGCCGATAGGCCTGCCGTTTTCGCCACGAATCAGCCTGCCGCTTTCGCATTTCTGCGCTACAATGGGGGCCTGTTAACAGTTTGTATCGTCTGGCGCGCCGTACCGGCTGCGGTTCAGGCGAGGAGTAAAGCAATGTCTGGCATCAGGGATTCCATCCTGCCGCCGCTGGAGTGGTTATCCGAACAGGATCCTCCGGCGCCCGCCGCCGTCAGCGACTGGCTGATGGAGTTAGGCTCCATGACCCGCCGATTTGAACGCCATTGCGCCCAGGTGCGCGTTGAACCGCAGCGCGAATGCTTCGTCACGCGCGAGGCGCTGGGCGACGAGGTGAACCACCTGCCCGACAGCCCGCGCTACTGGCTGCGCGAAGTGGTGCTGCTGGGCGACGACCAGCCCTGGCTGCTGGGGCGCACGGTGATCCCGGAACATACGCTGACCGGCCCCGATCAGGCGTTGGTGGATCTGGGCACGCTGCCGCTCGGGCGCTATCTGTTCAGCAGCGGCGATCTGACCCGCGACTATATCCATATCGGCCGGCAGGACGCGCTGTGGGCGCGTCGTTCACGGCTGCGGCTGGCGGGCAAGCCGCTGCTGCTGACCGAACTGTTTTTACCGGCTTCGCCGCTGTATTCAGCGGTTCCCGCATAAGAGAGGAGAGCAAGACGTTGGAGGGAAGCGTGACTCAAAGTAAATGGCGGGCTTACAGCCATTTGATGCGCATTGATAAACCGATCGGCACGCTGTTGCTGTTGTGGCCGACGCTGTGGGCGCTGTGGCTGGCCGGGAAAGGCGTGCCGCCGCTGTCGATTCTGGTGGTGTTCGTGCTCGGCGTGTTCCTGATGCGCGCCGCCGGCTGCGTGGTGAATGATTACGCCGATCGCGCGGTGGACGGCTACGTAAAGCGCACCGCCGGGCGGCCGATGCCGAGCGGCCGGGTGAGCGCGAAAGAGGCCAAGGTGCTGTTCGTGGTGCTGGTGCTGATCTCGTTCTGCCTGGTGTTGACGCTGAATGCGATGACCATCTGGCTGTCGCTGGCGGCGCTGGCGCTGGCCTGGGTGTATCCTTTTATGAAGCGGGTGACCAACCTGCCGCAGTTCGTGCTGGGCGCCGCGTTCGGCTGGGGCATTCCGATGGGCTATGCGGCGGTCAGCGAATCGCTGCCGCTCAGCTGCTGGCTGCTGCTGCTGGCGAACATCTGCTGGACGGTGGCCTACGATACGCTATATGCGATGGTCGATCGCGACGATGATCTGAAAATAGGCATCAAGTCCACCGCCATCCTGTTCGGGCGTTATGACAAGCTGATCGTCGGGCTGTTGCAGTTCGCGACGCTGCTGCTGCTGGTGTGGGTCGGTTATCTGGCGCAGCTCGGCGGCGCGTTTTACTGGTCGCTGTTGCTGGCGGGCGCGCTGTTCATTCACCAGCAGAAGCAGATCGCCGGGCGCGAGCGCGAGGCCTGTTTCAAGGCCTTCCTGCAGAACAATTATGTTGGGCTGGTGGTGTTTATCGGCATCGCGCTCAGCTATCTGCCGGCGTAACGGTTTCCTGCAGCAAGAAAAAAGGCACCCCAAGGGGTGCCTTTTGTGTTTTCGCGCCGGGCGAAATCACTCGTCTTTCTCTTCGTGCGCATCGGTTTGCGGCAGAGCGTTGGTCTCTTCCGGCATGTTGACGCTTTCGATAGTCAGCTTGATTTCCGGCGTGATCAGATCGCTCAGCATGTTGTACACCTCGAGGGTGTGCTCGCGGATCGCATCGCCGCTGTCGTTGATGTAGCCTTCTTCGCGCAGCGTCGCTACCAGGGTAGAGAATACCGCCTTGTCGAAGAACTCCGGCGCGTTGATGCCGTGCAGCACCGACAGACGCTGTGCCATGATGCGGCTCTCTTTCTCCAGCGCGCCGCGGTTGATGCTCGGGTTGGCGCTGAGGATCGACATAGTGATGGCGTAGCGTTGCAGGGTTTCGCGCACCCCGGCGGCCAGCAGCTGCAGCGGGCGAATGCGCGCCGGGTTCAGCACCAGCTCGTCGCCTTTGTCGCAGATAAGCTGTTGGCGGATCAGCTCGTCGATCATCGGCCGCAGCACGTCCGGCAGCTGCTCCTTGTCGTTATGCAGGAACAGCTCGGCTTTCAGCATCGGGTAAATCATGCCAATCTGGCGCAGCAGTTCGGCGCGCGATACCCGGCGATGATGCATGACGATGCTGGCGATCAGCGACGGCAACACCAGCAGGTGGTGGATGTTGTTGCGGTAATAGGTCATCAGCACCGCCTGCTCGCGCGGCAGAATGATGATGTCGCCGATGTTGTCCTTTTCCACCTCGAACTTGTTCATGTTCAGCGCGTGATCCAGCAGCTCGTCCGGCGTCTGCGACGGTACGGTGACGTCATGCGCGTAAGGCGCGTTGCGCATCAGCTGCAGGTAGCACTCGAGCTGCTCGAGCAATTGTTCGCGGGTCAGCGAACGCTGGCGCGAGGCCAGCAGCGCGGTGGAACACAGGTTCATGGCGTTGGCCGCGGCGGCATTGTTGATGCGCACCATGATCTGGCCGGCGAGATCGTTGACCGTCGGCGTCAACCAGCTTGGGCGCTGAGCTTCGATCGGATCGATCGACTCGCGCCACTGCGGCACGTGCTGGTTGAGGTAAGCGGTCAACGGCAGTGGTTCGCCGAAGTTGACGTAACCCTGGCCCAGATTGCGCAGTTTGCGCAGGCCGCGCAGCATCTGCAACAGGCTCTCTTTTTCCTTGGTGGCGCCGCGCAGCTCTTTGGCGTAGGTGCCCACTTCCATCACATGCTCGTAGCCGATGTAGATCGGCACCAGCGTGATCGGACGGGCGCCGCCGCGCAGCATCGCCTGGATGGTCATCGACAGGGTGCCGGTCTTCGGCTCCAGCAGACGCCCGGTGCGGGAACGGCCGCCTTCCACGAAGTATTCCACCGAGTAACCGCGGGTGAACAGCTCGCCGAGGTATTCGCGGAACACCGTCGAGTAAAGCTTATTGCCCTTGAAGGTGCGGCGGATGAAGAACGCGCCCAGACGACGGAAGATCGGGCCGGCCGGCCAGAAGTTGAGGTTGATGCCCGCGGCGATGTGCGGCGGCACCAGGCCCTGGTGATACAGCACGTAGGACAGCAGCAGATAGTCCATGTGGCTGCGGTGGCAGGGCACGTAGACGATCTCGTGGCCGTCCTGCGCCAGCTGGCGCACGCGCTCGGCGTTGGTGACGTTGATGCCCTGATACAGCCGGTTCCAGGTCCAGCTCAGCACGCGATCGGACAGGCGCACGGTTTCGTAGGAGAAGTCGGCGGCGATCTCTTCCATCAACGCGATGGCGTTCTGCTGGGCCTTCTCGTGCGAGATCTTTTTGCTGCGCGCTTCGTCCTCGACCGCTTTTTCGATCGCTTTGGACGCCAACAGCTTGTTGAACAGATCCTGACGGGCCGGCAGGCTTGGGCCTACTGCGGCCAGGCGCTGACGCGAGAAGTGCATGCGCGCCACGCGCGCCAGTTTCTGCGCGATGGTTTTATCCGTGCCGTGTTCGGTGGCCATGCGGCGCAGCGAAACGGTGTTGGAGAAGCGCACGAAGCTGTCGCGGCCGAGCCACAGCACGGCGAAGAATTTTTGCACGCCGTTCAACAGACGCAAGTGCGGCGTGCCGTGGCCTTCGCGGCCCGGCGAGCGGCCGAACATGACCGAAACCGGCAGCATCTGAATGTCGAGATCCGGATTGCTGCGATGCAGATCCAGGTAGTCGTGGAACAGCTTTACCGACTCTTCTTTCGGGGTGTAGTAGCGGAACACGCGCGGGCCGTCGTGAATGAACACGTAGCTCGGCAGCACGGTGCCGTCGATCTCCAGCGCGTTGAGCGGATCGGGCAGATCCTGCGCCAGGCACTGGGTGCGCAGCGTCAGCAAATCCGCCTTGGAATTGTAAGGTAAAACATACAAAATCGGCCGTGAGGGATCCAACCCTAGCTCGGTAACCGGATCTGAAGGGATGACCTTACTTCTTACCAACAATTTAAGTGGTAAATTCAATATTTTATAATAAATTTTACGCCAACCTGACATAACAACGTGAAGCCTCTTGTTAGCAATGCGCCGCAAGCATACCAGAAACCGGGTAGCAGATCTGTGGTGTTCGAAAACCGAGAGCCGTCAGCGCGGACTGTTCTAGACTCTTTTTATTATGACCGACCTCTGAGAAAGGCACGAAAACATGGCAAACCAAGCAACCGGATTGACCCGCATCATCAAGGCCGCCGGCTATTCTTATAAAGGGCTTTCCGCCGCCTGGCAACACGAGGCGGCGTTCCGCCAGGAACTGGTGGTGACCCTCCTGGCTATCATACTGGCTGTCTGGCTGGACGTGGGTGCGATAGCGCGCATTTTATTGATCGGATCGGTGACGCTGGTGATGATCGTCGAGATCCTGAACAGCGCGATCGAGGCGGTGGTGGATCGCATCGGCAGCGAACACCATGAGCTGTCCGGGCGGGCCAAGGACATGGGATCGGCGGCGGTGTCGCTGGCGATCGTACTCGCGCTGTTCGTTTGGGGCACGGTCTTGTGGCAGCATTTTGGCTGACGCAAAGCGCCTACTGACTGATTTTTATTTATTCTTCGGTTCCCAATCCGCGCTTACCTGTATATACTCACAGCAAGACTGTATAAACAAACAGGGGGCGGAATGAAAGCACTAACTACCAGACAGCAAGAGGTCTACGATCTGATTCGCGATCATATTTCGCAAACGGGCATGCCGCCGACGCGTGCCGAGATCGCGATGCGTCTGGGGTTCCGTTCGCCTAACGCCGCCGAAGAGCACCTGAAGGCGCTGGCACGCAAAGGCGTGATCGAAATCGTCTCCGGCGCGTCGCGCGGTATCCGCCTGCTGATGGAAGAAGAAGAAGGGCTGCCGCTGATCGGCCGCGTCGCCGCCGGCGAGCCGCTGCTGGCGCAGCAGCACATCGAAGGGCACTACCAGGTGGATCCATCCCTGTTCAAACCGAGCGCCGATTTCCTGTTGCGGGTGAACGGCATGTCGATGCGCGACATCGGCATTCTGGACGGCGATCTGCTGGCGGTGCACAAAACGCAAGACGTGCGCAACGGCCAGGTCGTGGTCGCGCGCATCGAAGACGAAGTGACGGTCAAACGCTTGAAAAAGCACGGCAACGTGGTTGAACTGCTGCCGGAGAACAACGAATTCCAACCGATCGTGGTCGATCTGCGCCAGCAGAATTTCACGATCGAAGGGCTGGCGGTCGGCGTGATCCGCAACGGCGACTGGATTTAATCGCCGCGCCATTACCGCCGCTCCCTGTATCAATCGCCCCTGTTTTGGGGCGTTTTTGTTTCTGACTTCGCCCTTCGTCACTCTGTCACAGGAACATCCCATCATGCGCCTGATTTCCGCCTTCACCAGCGACACCGATAAAGCCCTGTGGCGCCTCGCCCTGCCGATGATTTTCTCCAATATCACCGTGCCGCTGCTCGGGCTGGTGGACACCGCGGTGATCGGCCACCTCGACAGCCCGATCTATTTGGGAGGCGTGTCGATCGGCGCGGTGGCGACCAGCTTCCTGTTCATGCTGCTGCTGTTCCTGCGCATGAGCACCACCGGCCTCGCGGCGCAGGCGCTGGGAGCGAAGAACCCGCAGGCGCTGGCGCGCGCCTTTATGCAACCGCTGCTGCTGGCGTTGTTGGCCGGAGGGGCGATCGTCCTGTTGCGCTATCCGCTGATCGAACTGGCGCTGCGGATCGTCGGCGGCGATGGCGAGGTGCTGGAGCAGGCGCGGCGTTTTCTTGAGATCCGCTGGTTGAGCGCGCCGGCGGCGCTGGCCAACCTGGTGCTGCTGGGCTGGCTGCTCGGCGTGCAGTACGTGCGTGCGCCGGTGATCCTGCTGATCGTCGGCAACCTGCTGAACATCGTGCTGGATATTTGGCTGGTGATGGGCCTGGGTTGGAACGTGCGAGGGGCGGCGGCGGCCACCGCCATCGCCGAATATGCCACGCTATTGCTCGGCCTGTGGCTGGCGTGGCGGGTGATGCGTCTGCGCGGTATTACCCTGGCGATGTTGCGTCAGGCCTGGCGTGGCGATCTGCGTCGCCTGCTGGCGCTCAATCGCGACATCATGTTGCGTTCATTGCTGCTGCAGCTGTGCTTTGCGTCGCTGACCATTTTCGGCGCTCGCCTGGGGAGCGATGTGGTGGCGGTTAACGCGGTGTTGATGAACCTGCTGACGTTTACCGCCTATGCGCTCGACGGCTTCGCTTATGCGGTGGAGGCCCATTCCGGCCACGCCTACGGTGCCCGGGACGGCAGTCAACTGCGTAAGGTGTGGCACGCGGCCTGCAGGCAGGCGGGGCTGGTCGCGTTGGCCTTCGGCCTGGCGTATGCCGTTACCGGCCAGCAGATCGTGGCGGCGTTGACCTCTCTACCGGAGCTGCGCGCGTTGGCCGCCCACTATTTACCGTGGCAGGTCATTTTGCCGCTGGTCGGGGTGTGGTGCTATTTGCTGGATGGCATGTTTATCGGCGCCACGCGCGGCGCTGAGATGCGTAACAGCATGGCGGTGGCCGCGGCAGGGTACGGTCTGACGCTGTTCAGCGTGCCGCTGCTTGGCAATCACGGGCTCTGGCTGGCGCTGGCGGTGTTTCTGACGTTGCGTGGCGTGGCATTGGGCTGGATTTGGCACCGTCACCAGGTGCGCGGCAGCTGGTTTACTGCACATTAAACCGGACGTTTTGTTGGGTTAATGGTTAGCTTTTCTTATGATTTTGGTCATGTTTGCTTACATGTTTTCAGCCTTGATCTGTTCGCGTTAGTTCGTTGTTTGTTAGCGTTTTTTGTTTTTATTTTGTTTGTTAATGGTTTTTTATTCTGTGTTTTGGCTTTTTTATTTCCATGTTTAACTAGAATGAATCATGTGGCTGGTAAATGAAGGGGAGCGGTGCTTCTTAAGGTGAAGGAAGCATCGGCCAGAAAAATTTCTGGTTAACCCCGGCCGGCGACAGGGATCACTGATTCACCACAGGTTAACGGAGAGACTATGAATAAAGATCAAGCCGACGGTAACTGGAAGCAGCTGAAAGGCAAAGTGAAAGAGAAATGGGGCAAGCTGACCGATGACGATCTGACGGTCATCGAAGGGAAACGCGAACAGCTGGTCGGCAAAATTCAGGAGCGCTACGGTTACCAGAAAGAGGCGGCCGAAAAAGAGGTGAAGGCCTGGGAAGATCACACCAAACACCGCTGGTAACACGCAGGGCCGCCACTGACGGCGGCCGGCAACAGCGCAGGCCGGCGTCGCTCCATCCTCTGGCGCCCCGGCCGCAGGTACAGGGAAGTACCTGACTTCGTCTTACTTCTTCTTGATGGCGATGCTGTGATCGTGTTCGGCGCAGTCATGCTTGCTGTCACAAGCTTCAACTTCAACGCAACCGGCGCACAGACCGTGCGCTTCCACCACGCTGTGCCGCAGTGCAAATCCGGCTTCCTGCGCCAGCTTCTGCAGCGTTTCCTCCACGCCTTCGGTGGTGCGTTCGGTCACCTGGCCGCAGCGGTCGCAGATAAACAGCGCGGACGTATGCATCGGCTGTTCGAAATGGTGGCACAGCACGTAGCTGTTGGCCGACTCCACTCGATGGATAAACCCTTGCTCCAGCAGAAAATCCAGCGCGCGGTATACCGTCGGCGGCTTGGCCTGCGGTTCGGCGACGCGCAGCAGATCGAGCAGGTCATATGCGCTGATTGCACCGGGTTGCTGAGTCATCAGACGCAGCACTTCCAGCCGTTGCGGCGTCAATCGCACATTGCGTTGCTGGCAGAGGCGTTCAGCCTGCGCCAGCAGCTTTTCCTGGGTGGTTGAGTTCATCGCAAATATCCCGGTACGTAAAAAAGCCGATTTTACCATGATTACGGCGAATCGCCGAGGGTTGCCCCCTTTTCCCCTGATGATAGCGCAGGGAAAGGCGCGTCGATCGCGCTAAAAGAGAGATGCGTCACAACTTTTCCCCACCGTCGGGTGGCAAATCAACGTTGCCGGTTTTAGCGCTGGAGAGCGGGGGGCGAGAGCGGTATAACGCCTTTCACCCGTGTGATGAGCAGGAGCCCTGTGTGATGACGGAAAGAGAGAAGCTGTTAAGCGGCCTGGAGTACAACAGCCGCGATGAAGAACTGATCGCCCTGTACCATCGGGCGAGGGCGTTGATCAAAAGCTTGGGGGCGCTGGACTCGCATCAGGCGGACGAGAAAAACCGCCTGCTCGGCGAGCTGTTCGGCGCCTGGGGGGAAGCGAGCTGGATTGAAACGCCATTCTGGTGCGACTACGGGCAGCATGTCCGCATCGGTAAAAACTGTTTTATCAACGTCAACGCGGTGTTCCTCGACTGCAATACCATCACCATCGGCGACAACACGCTGATCGGCCCCAACGTGCAAATCTATACGCCGAGCCACCCGCTGAAGGCCGCAGAGCGCTTCACCGGCGATCCGGATTTCCCTTTCCGCACCTCGGCGCAGCCGGTGTCCATCGGCAACAACGTCTGGATCGGCGGCAACGTAGTGATCCTGCCGGGAGTGACCATCGGCGACGGCACCACCATCGGCGCAGGCAGCATCGTTACCGGCGACATCCCGGCCAACGTGCTGGCGCTGGGGCAGCCATGCCGGGTTATCCGCTCGTTGGAATAGGGCGTTATCGACGATCAGGAGGCAAGGGGGCGGGATGGCGCTCTTTGCGGTGCGGGCCGTCGTTTGCCAACGGGCGGTCATCGGCCAATGCCAGACGTGCGGCCGCCAAACGGCTCATGACGGTGCCGATCGGCACCGCCAGCACTTTTGCGGCCTCCCGGTAAGACAGCCCTTCGACATACACCAGAAACAGCGCGTTGCGCTGGGCCGTCGGCAGCCGGCTGACGCGCCGCATCACTTCATGGAGCCAGACCGGCTGTTCGCCGTTGTCCGCATCGCCCAGCTCTTCCGCCGCCATGCAGCCTTGCCCCTGGCGAAGATGTTGGGCGCGAACTTCATTGAGCCAAATGGAGTGCAAGATGGAAAACAGCCAGCGATCCAGGTGTGAACCGGGGGTGAATTGCGCGGCGCGCTCCAGCGCACGCAGGCAAGTGGCCTGCACCAGATCGTCGGCGACATCCCGCCGGTGCGAGAGCACCAGCGCATAGCGCCACAGGCGGGAGAGATAGTGGCCGAGTTCATCGCGTATCGCATCGCCGCTGATAGTCACCTCCGCAAGCGCGTCGGATCACGATTCCGGGTGGCGGTCGATGGCCGCCGCCAAATCGCGGTACTCCTCGCACCCGGTGCCGCACAGCGACTGGATCACCTGCAGCTGTTGGCGAGCCAGATCGGGTCGGCCTTTCAGCATATAGGCTTCCCCCAGGTACTCGCGCACTTTGGGGTATTTCGGATCGAGGGCTACTGATTTTAAATAATAGCCGATCCCTTCATCGGTGCGGCCAAGTTTGCGCGTGGCGTAGCCACGATAGTTCAGCGCAACGGCGGTGTTGGGATTTTTCAACGTATTGAGCATATCGAGCGCTTCCTGATAACGGCCGCTTTTCGCCAGTGCATAGGCGTAGTTAGTGCGGTCGGCGTCGTCGACCTTGCCGCTTTTATCTACCATGCAAGTCTGAGTTTTGCTGTCGTAGACCTGGCCTTTCGGACAGGTTGGCGGGGTTTGGCCGCTGCCGTCGCCGCCCATCGCCAGCGCCGCGCCGGACAACAGCAGGCAGCCGGCAATGGCCGATGCCAGCAGGCGTTTAATGAAGCTGTTCATGGTTATGTCCTCAAGGCAGAGGCGCCGTGCGCGCCCGTAATGAGATAACACCTGAACGTGCGGGTTTATTCGCCTTGTCTCCGCTTATTTTTGCCGGCGGCAAGCGGGTTTTCCCAACGGCACCGATTGTCGTTATAATAGCCGTTTGCGGCCGCGCGCCGTTCGTTGAACCCAGACAGACTCAGGTAGCCAGTAACTCAGCATGACGAAAGACAACCACGCCCCAACCTACGCCGCCAATCGTTTCTCCATCGCGCCGATGCTCGACTGGACCGATCGTCATTGCCGTTACTTCCACCGCCTGCTGACCAAGGAAACGCTGCTGTATACCGAGATGGTGACCACCGGCGCGATCATCCACGGCAAGGGCGACTATCTGGCCTACAGCGAAGAAGAGCATCCGGTGGCGCTGCAGCTGGGCGGCAGCGATCCGACCGCGCTGGCGCATTGCGCCAAACTGGCGGAGCAGCGCGGTTACGATGAGATTAACCTTAACGTCGGCTGCCCGTCCGATCGGGTGCAAAACGGCATGTTCGGCGCCTGTCTGATGGGCCAGGCGGCGCTGGTCGCCGATTGCATCAAGGCGATGCGCGACGTGGTGTCGATCCCGGTGACGGTGAAGACCCGCATCGGCATCGACGATCAGGACAGCTACGCCTTCCTGTGTGACTTTATCGAGACCGTTGCCGGGCGCGGCGAGTGCGACATGTTCACCATCCACGCGCGCAAGGCCTGGCTCTCCGGCCTCAGCCCGAAAGAAAACCGCGAAGTGCCGCCGCTGGACTATCCGCGCGTCTATCAGCTGAAGCGGGATTTCCCGGCGTTGACCATCGCCATTAACGGCGGGGTGAAAACGCTGGAAGAGGCGCAGCAGCACCTGCAGCACTTGGACGGCGTTATGATGGGGCGCGAGGCGTATCAGAATCCGGGTATCCTGGCGCGGGTCGACAGCGAACTGTTCGGCGCGCAGACCGCGGTGCCGGACAGCGTGGCGATCGTCGAAGCGCTGTATCCGTATATCGAGCGCGAGCTGTCTAACGGCACCTATCTTGGCCACATTACTCGCCATATTCTCGGTCTGTTCCAGGGCGTGCCGGGCGCGCGCCAGTGGCGTCGCCATCTGAGCGAGAACGCCCACAAGCCGGGCGCCGATGCGCGGGTGGTGGAGCAGGCGCTGGCGCTGGTGCGTCAGCCGCGCGTCGAAATGGCGTAATCCACAAAAAATTTGACCAATAGTTAGTGTTTTTCACCAGGCGTTCGGTGCGTTACCGGATGCCTGCCTTGGGTTTTCAATAGGTTAGCCCATCCGCCGTTCTGGCACGCTTCTTGTAATCCACTCTGCAGATACGTTGTATTGCAAAGGAGCAATCATGTTGGAAATCTTCTTTCTCATTGGTTTTGTGGTGATGCTGATGGTGACCGGCATCTCGCTGCTGGGGATCTTCGCAGCGCTGTTGGTGGCGGCGGCATTCATGCTGTTGGGCGGGCTGTTCGCGGTGGTCATTAAGCTGCTGCCGTGGCTGATTTTGGCGGTGGTTGGGGTATGGATTTACCGTTCAATGCAGAAACCCCAGATCCGGCGTTACTGATTTTTTGCTGAATAATCAGACAGTCACACTGAAACTTGCACAATTTCCCGCACCGCGAATGCGGCAGCGATCACAGCTTGGCAGTTTTCCCCGGCGATGTGGCACATAAAGCGTGTTTTTTGCCGGACGGGGCTGTTAGGATGTTGGTCGATGCAGTGATGCGACCGATTTCATCACCGTGAGAGACACCTAAAATTCGTGTTGCTAAAGCAACCCCTGTCTCTGGCGGACTCTGCTCTACCCCTACAAAACGCAGTAACAGAAAGGGCTCCGCAAGGAGCCCTTTTCTTTGGCCGCGATCAGGGGATCAGCAGGCTGGAACCGCTGGTGCTGCGGCTTTCCAGCACCTGGTGCGCACGCTGGGCGTCGGCCAGCGCGAATTTCTGCTCGTCTCTCACCTCCACCCGAATGGCGCCGCTGCCGATCAGCGAGAACAGCTCGTTGCTGGCGTACTGCAGCTCGGCGCGGTTGGTGATGTAGCCGTTGAGGGAAGGGCGGGTGACGTACAGCGAGCCCTTCTGATTCAGCAGCGCCAGATCAACGCCGGTCACCGGGCCGGACGCGTTGCCGAAGCTGACCATCAGGCCGCGCCGCTTCAGGCTGTTGAGCGAGGCCTGCCAGGTGCTTTGCCCCACCGAATCGTACACCACGCCGACCTTCTCGCCGTGCGTCAGCTCGGCCACCCGCTGGGCGATATCCTCTTTATGGTAGTTGATGGTGGCCCAGGCGCCGGCCTGCTTCGCCAGCGCCGCCTTCTCGTCGGAGCCGACGCTGCCGATCAGGCGCGCGCCCAGCGCTTTGGCCCACTGACAGGCGATCAGCCCGACGCCGCCGGCGGCGGCATGGAACAAAAATACTTCACCCGGCTGCACTTCGTGGGTCTGGCGCAGCAGATAGTGCACCGTCAGCCCTTTCAGGAAAGAAGCGGCGCCTTGCTCAAAGCTCAGGTTGTGCGGCAGCAGCGCCACTTTCTCTTCCGGCACGTTGTGGATCTCGCTGTAGGCGCCGAGCGACGACTGCGCATACACCACCCGGTCGCCTGGTTTGATCGCGCTGACCCCGGCGCCGACCTTGACCACCACGCCGGCCGCTTCGGTGCCGAGGCCGCTCGGCAGGCTGGCCGGTGCGTACAGCCCGCTGCGCACATAGGTGTCGATGTAGTTGATGCCGATCGCCTTGTTCTCGATCTGCACTTCACCGGCAGCCGGATCGAGCGGTGTAAAATCAACGTATTGCAAGACTTCCGGTCCGCCGACGGCGGAGAATTGAATGCGCTTGGCCATAGGGTTACCTCGTTGGAGTGTCTGATTTCACCCTATTCTTTTTATTATCGGAGATCCAGTTCGCCCGTGCGGGATTCAATACCTTTTTTGCATCGGTTATGACGCAAAAATCACGTATACTCTCGCGTCAGGATCCTTCATTCGCAACCGGATAAAGACTACGTTTCATGGCAGGAAAAAAACCAACCAACAAAACAAACGCGGACGAAACCAGAGAGCGTTCCAGAGATCGTCAGATGGAAGGGCTGAAGATGCCGCCGCACTCGCTGGAGGCCGAGCAGTCGGTGTTGGGCGGTTTGATGCTGGATAACGAGCGTTGGGACAACGTGGCGGAACGCGTGGTCGCCAACGACTTCTTCAGCCGCCCGCATCGCCTGATCTTTACCGAGATGCAGCGTCTGCTGGAGATGAGCAAGCCTATCGACCTCATCACCCTGTCCGAATCGCTCGAACAGAAGGGTGAACTGGACTCGGTGGGGGGCTTCGCCTACCTGGCCGAGCTGTCGAAAAACACCCCGAGCGCCGCCAACATCGGCGCCTACGCCGACATCGTGCGCGAGCGCGCGGTGGTGCGCGAAATGATCTCGGTGGCTAACGAAATCGCCGACGCCGGCTACGATCCGCAGGGCCGCAGCAGCGAAGACCTGCTCGATCTGGCGGAATCCCGCGTATTCCAAATCGCCGAGAACCGCGCCAGCAAAGACGAGGGCCCGAAGGGCATCGAACGCATCCTGGAAGACACCGTCTCGCGTATCGAACAGCTGTATCAGCAGCCGCATGACGGCGTGACCGGGGTAGATACCGGCTATCAGGACCTCAACAAGAAAACTGCGGGCATGCAAAAGTCCGATCTGATCATCGTCGCCGCCCGTCCATCGATGGGGAAAACCACCTTCGCCATGAACCTGTGCGAAAACGCCGCGATGACCCAGGAGAAACCGGTGCTGATCTTCAGCCTGGAGATGCCCGGCGAGCAGATCATGATGCGTATGCTGGCGTCGCTGTCGCGCGTGGATCAGACGCGCATCCGTACCGGCCAGCTCGACGACGAGGACTGGGCGCGCATTTCCAGCACCATGGGCATCCTGCTGGAGAAGCGTAACATGTACATCGACGACTCCTCCGGCCTGACGCCGACCGAAGTGCGCTCGCGCGCGCGGCGCATTTTCCGCGAGCACGACGGGCTTAGCCTGATCATGATCGACTACCTGCAGCTGATGCGCGTGCCGGCCTTGTCCGACAACCGTACGCTGGAGATCGCCGAGATTTCGCGCTCGCTGAAGGCGCTGGCGAAAGAGCTGCAGGTGCCGGTGGTGGCGCTGTCGCAGCTGAACCGAAGCCTGGAGCAGCGCGCCGACAAACGCCCGGTCAACTCCGACCTGCGTGAATCCGGCTCCATCGAGCAGGACGCCGACCTGATTATGTTCATCTATCGTGATGAGGTGTATCACGAGAACAGCGATCTGAAAGGGATCGCGGAAATTATTATCGGTAAGCAGCGTAACGGCCCAATCGGCACCGTGCGCCTTACCTTTAACGGCCAGTGGTCGCGTTTCGATAACTACGCGGGGCCACAATACGATGACGAATAATCAGCTAAGGAACTGAAATGAAAGCGGCAACCGCTGTAATCGACCGCCGCGCTCTGCGACATAATCTGCAACAGGTGCGCCGCCAGGCGCCGCAAAGCCGCCTGATTGCCGTTGTGAAAGCAAACGCTTATGGACATGGCCTGCTGGAAACAGCACACACCCTGCAAGACGCCGACTGCTACGGCGTAGCGCGCATCGGCGAGGCGCTGATGCTGCGCTCCGGCGGCATCGTCAAGCCGATCCTGCTGCTGGAAGGCTTCTTCAGCGCCGAAGACCTGCCGGTGCTGGTGGCGAACAACATCGAAACCGCGGTGCACAGCATCGAACAGCTCGAGGCGCTGGAACAGGCCGAGCTGGCGCGCCCGGTGCCGGTGTGGATGAAGCTCGATACCGGCATGCATCGACTGGGGGTGCGCCCCGAACAGGCGGAGGCGTTTTATCAGCGCCTGTGCGCCTGCCGCAACGTGGCGCAGCCGGTCAATATCATGAGCCACTTCAGCCGCGCCGACGAGCCGGAGTCCGACGCCACCCTGAAACAGATCGCCTGCTTCGAGCAGTTCGCGCGCGGCAAACCGGGCCATCGCTCGGTCGCCGCCTCCGGCGGCACGCTGCTGTGGCCGGACGCCCACAACGAGTGGGTGCGCCCCGGCATCATTCTGTACGGCGTGTCGCCGCTGGATAACGGCAGCGGCGCCGAGCATGGTCTGCAGCCGGCGATGACGCTGAAATCCAGCCTGATCGCGGTGCGCGAGCACAAGGCTGGTGAAGCGGTGGGCTATGGCGGCACCTGGATCAGCCCGCGCGATACTCGCCTTGGCGTGGTGGCGATGGGGTACGGCGACGGCTACCCGCGCAGCGCGCCGACCGGCACGCCGATCCTGATCAACGGCCGCGAAGTGCCGATCGTCGGCCGGGTGTCGATGGACATGATTTCGGTCGATCTCGGGCCGGACGCCGCCGATAAGGTAGGGGATGAAGCGGTGCTGTGGGGGCCGGCGTTGCCGGTCGAGCGCATCGCCGCCTGTACCGGCATCAGCGCTTATGAACTGATCACCAAGCTCACGCAGCGCGTGGCGATGGAATACATCGGCGACTGATACGCCGCAGGGGCCGACGCGCGTCGGCCCCGTTTCTCAGCGGGTTACTTCTTTACCGCCAACCACTTGTCGATAACCTTCTGATACTCGCCGGTCGCCTTGGCCAGGTGCAGCCACTGATCCACATACAGTTTCCAGCTCAGATCGTCGCGCGGCAGCATGTAAGCCTTTTCGCCGTACTGCATCGGTTTGGTCGGATTCACCGCGCACAGCTTCGGATAGCGCTTCTGCTGGTACAGCGCCTCGGAGGCGTCGGTGATCATCACGTCCGCCTTGCGATCCACCAGCTGCTGGAAAATGCTCATGTTGTCGTGCGTCAGCGTCAGCTTGGCTTTTGGCAGATAGGCGTGCACGAAGGCTTCGTTGGTGCCGCCCGCCGGTTCCAGCAGACGCACCGATGGTTTGTTGATCTGTTCTATCGTGCGGTATTTCTTCACGTCGGTGCAGCGCACCAGCGGAATTTTGCCGTCGGTATCCAGCTTGTCGGCGAAGAACACCTGTTTTTGGCGCTCCAGCGTGACGGAGATGCCGCCCATGGCGATGTCGCACTTGCCGGAGGCGAAGTCCGGTGTCAGGGTTTTCCAGCTGGTTTTCACCCACTTCACCTTGGCGCCGAGGCTCTTCGCCAGCGATTCCGCCATGTCGATATCGATGCCTTCATAGCTGCCATCTTCCTTGAGGAAGGTGTAGGGCTTGTAGTCGCCGGTGGTGCAGACCTCCAGGGTCTTTTGCTGCAGCACTTTGTCCAGGTGGGATTGCGCGCCGGCGCTGCCGGCGGCGAGCAGCAGCGCGAGAGGGAGTAACTTTTTCATCTGGCGTCCTTTTTATACATTCGTGGTTTTATGCGTTACTTCGCCGTTAATTGTCGTTTGCCTGCATGAGTTAGCCGTTTTTTATGCCGCTTACCGGCGAAAACGCCGGGCGTTGCTGCTGTACGCGATTTAAGCGCCAGGGTGTGACGTCGGCAACGGTAAAAAAACTGGTAGGCTGTAACGTCAACATTTATTAACACAGTTTACAGGTGGCTATGTACAACATTGACGATTTTGATATGAAAATCCTGACGCTGTTACAGGCCAACGGCCGTTTGACCAATCAGGAGCTGAGCGAACTGGTGGGGCTTTCCGCTTCCCAGTGTTCACGGCGGCGCATCAGCCTGGAGCAGGCGCAGCTGATCCGCGGCTACCACGCGCGGCTGGCGCCGGAGGCGGTCGGCCTGGGGCTGGTGGGGCTGATTGAAGTCAGCCTGATCACGCACGCTCAGGAGCAGATCGACAGCTTTCATCAGATGCTGGAGGACGTGGACGCGATCCTGGACGCTTACAAGACCACCGGCGACGCCGATTACCTGCTGAAAGTGGCGGTGGCGGACCTGCCGGCGCTGAGCGAGTTCATCAGCCAGACGCTGTCGCCGCACAAAAGCGTGGCGCATATCAAAACGGCGGTGGTGCTCAATCGCATCAAGGAAAACGGTTTGTTGCCGGTGACGCGAGAAAGCTGAAACCGAATACGCTTTTCCGTCTATATTAGGAACGTAACGCTGTGCCCAAACCACAATAAATAAACCAGGAGAAAAAAACGTGTTCCAGAACGTTGACGCCTATGCCGGCGATCCCATTCTGTCGCTGATGGAAAAATTCAAACAAGACTCGCGCGCGCACAAGGTGAACCTGAGCATTGGCCTGTACTACGATGCGCAGGGCGTCATTCCGCAGATGCGTGCGGTCGCCGCGGCGCAAGCGCAGTTGAACAGCGTCGAGCACGGCGCCTCGGTATACCTGCCGATGGAAGGGCTGCAATCCTACCGCACCGCCATCCAGCATTTGCTGTTCGGCGAGCAGCACCCGATGCTGCAGCAGGGGCGCATCGCCACCATTCAGACCGTCGGCGGTTCCGGCGCGCTGAAAGTGGGCGCCGACTTCCTGAAAAGCTACTTCCCGAATTCGCAGGTGTGGGTCAGCGATCCCACCTGGGAAAACCACGTCGCCATCTTCAGCGGCGCCGGTTTCAAGGTGAATACCTATCCGTATTTTGACGGCGAAAGCCTGGGCGTGAAGTTCGACGCCATGCTGGCTGCGCTGAAACAGCTGCCGAAGCATAGCATCGCGCTGCTGCATCCGTGCTGTCACAACCCGACCGGCTCAGACCTGACCCCCGCCCAGTGGGACGAAGTGATCAAGGTGATCGCCGACCGTGAGATCATTCCGTTCCTCGACATCGCCTATCAGGGCTTCGGCGGCGGTATGGAGCAGGACGTCTACGCCATTCGCGCCATTGCGGCGGCCGGCTTGCCGTGCCTGGTGAGCAACTCGTTCTCGAAGATCTTCTCGCTGTACGGCGAGCGCGTCGGCGGCCTGTCGGTGGTGTGCGAAAGCGAAGAAGCGGCCGGGCGCGTGCTGGGCCAGCTGAAGGCGACCGTGCGCCGCAACTACTCGAGCCCGCCGAACTTCGGCGCGCAGCTGGTGGCCAAAGTGCTGAACGACGCTGAGCTGAAAACCCAGTGGCTCAATGAAGTGGAAAGCATGCGCACCCGCATTCTCGAAATGCGCCACGCGTTGGTGGACACCCTGAAGAGCGCGCTGCCGCAGCGCAACTTCGATTACCTGCTGGCGCAGCGCGGCATGTTCAGCTACACCGGCTTCAGCGCGGCGCAGGTCGATCGCCTGCGCGAAGAGTTCGGCGTCTACCTGATCCACAGCGGCCGCATGTGCGTGGCCGGCCTGAACCACGACAACGTGCGTCAGGTAGCCGAGGCGTTTGCTGCGGTGCAGTAACGCCTGTTAGTCTGAACGGACGTTCATCGGGAGCGATAGCGATATCGCTCCTTTTTTATTGCCGGCGCGCCGCCGAAGTTGCCGCAAACCGGAGAGAGAATATACTGATTGAGGGGCGCTCACTCATGTGGCATCAGCAAACGCTAATCCTCAGCGCAAAAGCGCGTGGCTTTCATCTGGTTACCGACGAGATAGTCAACCAGTTAACCCACTTACACCGCCTGCAAACCGGCCTGCTGCATCTGTTGCTGCAGCATACCTCGGCCTCGCTGACGCTCAACGAGAACTGCGATCCCACGGTGCGAGCCGATATGGAGCAGCATTTCCTGCGTCAGGTGCCGGAAAACGCCCCCTATCAGCATGATTACGAAGGGCCGGACGACATGCCGGCGCACATCAAATCCTCGCTGCTGGGCGCTTCCTTGACGCTGCCCGTCAGGCACGGGCGGCTGATGTTGGGCACATGGCAGGGCATCTGGCTGGGGGAGCACCGCATCCACGGCGGAGCACGCCGTATTGTGGCCACATTACAGGGGGAATAACCCAATGAATAACAGCGCATTGCTGGAGTACTGCATGGCGAAGCCGGGCGCGGAGCAAAGCGACCAGAACCAGTGGCAGGCCAGCCAGATCAAGGTGGGCGACGTGATGTTCGCCATGGTGTGCGAAGTGGAAGGGCGGCCGGCGCTGGCGGTCAAGTCCAGCCCGGAGCTGGCGGAAAGCCTGCGCGAACACCACCCTGAGATCGTCGCCTGCAATGGCCTGAACAAGGCGCACTGGAATACGGTGTTTCTCGACGGCAACCTGCCGAACTCGCAGTTTTATACGTTGATCGACAGCTCCTATCAGCTGGTGGTGGAAGGCCTGCCCGAACACGTGCGCCAGGAACTGCGCGCCTGATTGCCGGGCGGCGGCGCCGCCCGTTTTCTCCTGCTTTCTCGCGTTAAACCGTGATCGGGGCTTTAAATTGGGAACGTTCCCTTTTTATTGCCGGGCTAAAGCGGCTACGCTTGGGCATTCAAGAAACGCGGATGAAGGAGGCCGACATGGCCATGAGCGAAGAAAAGCGCAAGATGATCGCCGGGGAACTGTACGACGCCGGCGATGAACTGCTGCGCAGCGAGCGTCGGCGCGCGCGCCAGATAACGCATCGCTACAACCACTCATCGCCGGAAGAGGGCGAGCTGCGCAAACAGTGGCTGGACGAGCTGCTGGGCGGCTATCAAGGCGGCGCCATCGAGCCGACGTTCCGCTGCGACTATGGCTATAACATCTATCTCGGCAAGAACTTCTACGCCAATTTCGACTGCGTGATCCTCGACGTGTGCGAGGTGCACATCGGCGACAACTGCCTGCTGGCGCCGGGCGTGCATATCTACACCGCCACCCATCCGCTGGACGCCGAGACGCGCGCCGGCGGCGCGGAGTTCGGCAAGCCGGTCAAGATTGGCGACAACGTGTGGATCGGCGGGCGCGCGGTGATCAATCCGGGCGTGACCATCGGCGATAATGCGGTCGTGGCCTCCGGCGCGGTGGTCACCAAAGACGTGCCGGCCAACTGCGTGGTGGGCGGCAACCCGGCGCGCGTGCTGAAAACACTGTAAGCCCGTCGGGCGGATTAAAACATGCTGCCATGGCGCTCGAAGCCGTGCATCTCGATGTCTTTGAGCGCCTTGAAGCGTTTGACCATCACCGCATGGTCTGACAGCAGATTGCTGATGCGAACAAACAGCTCCTTGTTCTCTTCTTCGCACTGCTCCAGCCAGGCCTGCGGATTCACGCCGTGCTGCATCCAGGGGCCGACGGCCAGCAGCCG
This sequence comes from Serratia sp. ME47, assembly GCF_903970925.1. Taxonomy (NCBI): domain Bacteria; kingdom Pseudomonadati; phylum Pseudomonadota; class Gammaproteobacteria; order Enterobacterales; family Yersiniaceae; genus Serratia; species Serratia sp. ME47. Next base: position 71,660 of record NZ_CAJCKE010000021.1, read on the forward strand.
CACCGTGTTGGCGTAGTTCGGGCACACCGCGAGCGCCACGCGATCGGCGGAATACTCCTGCGCGCGAGTGGTCGCCAGGCCGGGCAACACCAGCGACTGCGGCACGACGCCGATCGCCAGACGCCACAGCGACACGTGCCGCAGCTTGTGATGGGCCAATTCATGGGCCAGCACGAACTCCACGATCTCCGGCGCGGTGGGCATCAGCATGGCGATTTCAGCATGGATCACCACGTAGCGCTGGCGGCGGTTGCACTCCAGCGCGAAGGCGTTGACCACGCCGTTGCCGTTGGTCAGATAAAGCTTGGGCAGCGTCTTGAGTTCCAGCCGACGGCCGATATCCTGATACAGCGCGAACAGTTCCGGAAATTGCGCCGGCCCGATGCGCAAGGCGTTGGATTTCGCCTGTGCGGCGAGATAGAAACGGTAAATATAGAAAGCGATCGGGATCAGCGGTAATAACGCGAGCAGGCTGAGGGTATCCAATGTTTCCTTGGCGTCGTCTCCCAACCCAAGTGCAGTTCCATCTGTATTTACCACGACGGCGGCGATGCCAAATAAAAAACCGAATAAGGTAATTATCGCCGATAGCCAGATCATGGGCATTTCCCAGCGGTGGCGAAATGCGGTGAAATTACGACATTCCGTCGCATGATGTTGACACATAAAATATCCTTAATAAGGGAGAGCCACGCCTGACATTGTCAGGTAAATAATGAATTTTTAATTATCCATCCGTTTACCTAACACTCAGCTAAACTGTAGTTCGTTTTTTAATCATGGCATTTATCCCTTCCTGCACAGACTTAGGCAAAAAACGTCAGAAGCTGTAGCTGGCGCTGGTGAAGGCCATGCCTGAGGTGGTTTTCTCAACGATGGGGCTGTCGGCCGCGTCGCCCAGCAGGCGCGTTACGCCGACGCCGGCCTGGAAGGCCACGTTCGGTCGCCATTGGTAGTTGAGCGCGGCGGTGAGCGTCGCGTCCTTGAAGCCGCTGCCCGGCCGATACGTGCTGAAGGCGCTGTGCTGCGCCTGCTGCGACGTCACGCCGAAATAGCCGCGCTGATAGCCGCTGTTGGCCCAGGTGGTGGAGAGATTGCCGATAAGCGTCAGCTGTTCGCTGAGCGGATATTGCCCGGTCAGTCCGCTTTCCACATAGGCGGTGTGGCCCAGTTCTTCCCCGCCGTAGCTGCGTTTGCGCGTCGCCTGCATCCCTTTGACATAGGCGCGGAAGGGGTCGAGTTGGTAGCTCAGCTCAGCGCCGGCTTCCAGCGCGCCGCCCAGTTTGCCCATGCCTTTGAGCCGGGTGTTGCGCCCGCGCAAGGTTTTGATTTCCTCGTCACGGCCGGCGTCATAGTTGAGCAATAACGCGATGCCGACGGGCCCGGCGATGGGGAATTGCCAGCGCGCCCCTTCGCTGCCCGCGCTGAATTCTCCCCAGCTGGCGTTTTGATAGCCGGCATTCACCTGATACAGCGGTTCAATGCTGTAAAAAGACGAGCCTTCATAGGCGGGAGCGACGGCGAGGCCGCCGGCGAGCGTTAAAGACGCTTCGCCGTCCTGCGCCTGACCGGCGAGAGGAAAAAGAAAGAGCAGGGCGGCGGCAGAGGTACCCAGTTTATTATCCAAGTTAAACACCTTTATATCATCCCATTGAATAAACGGCCCGCAGGCCCGCGTTTAAATGACGGCTTATTGATAAACGCCATGTTTATATTGATTAATCGGCAGACGACGGCGAGCCATTGGCGTTATTTCACCGCAATAGTGAAACGCATGGGGAATAAACAAAAGCCAAACAAATGGCATTATGGGGCGAGTTTATTATTGGCTGGGTTCAAAGCGCCTGTTTTTAAAGGAATGATGCAGAGAAGAGTATTTAATGTTTCTCGCAGAAGGATAGGTTGATTGCTCAACGAGGCGGAATAGGGCGCCTCGTTGAGCGTATCATCCGCCGTTATTTTTCCAACAGCGGTTTCAGGAAGCGCGCGGTGTGCGATTTTTCACACTCGGCGACCGTTTCCGGCGTGCCGGCGACCAGGATCTCGCCGCCGCCGCTGCCGCCTTCCGGCCCCAGATCGACGATCCAGTCGGCGGTTTTGATCACGTCCAGGTTATGCTCGATGACCACGATGGTATTGCCCTGATCGCGCAGTTGATGCAGCACCGCCAACAGCTGTTGGATATCGGCGAAGTGCAGACCGGTGGTCGGCTCGTCGAGAATATACAGCGTCTGGCCGGTGCCGCGTTTCGACAGCTCGCGCGCCAGCTTGACGCGCTGCGCCTCACCGCCGGAGAGCGTAGTGGCCGACTGGCCGAGGCGGATGTAGGACAGGCCGACATCCATCAGGGTTTGCAGCTTGCGCGCCAGCGCCGGCACCGCGTCGAAGAAATCGCGCGCTTCTTCGATGGTCATCTCCAGCACTTCGTGGATGCTCTTGCCTTTGTACTTCACTTCCAGCGTTTCGCGGTTATAGCGTTTGCCTTTGCACTGGTCGCACGGCACGTAGATGTCCGGCAGGAAGTGCATCTCGACCTTGATCACCCCGTCGCCCTGGCAGGCTTCACAGCGCCCGCCCTTGACGTTGAAGCTGAAACGGCCCGGCGTATAACCGCGGCTGCGCGCTTCCGGCACGCCGGCGAACAGCTCGCGCACCGGGGTGAAGATGCCGGTGTAGGTGGCCGGGTTGGAGCGCGGCGTGCGGCCGATCGGGCTCTGATCGATATCGATCACCTTGTCGAAATGTTCCAGGCCGGTCACTTCGCGGAACGGCGCAGGCTCGGCGATGGTGGCGCCGTTGAGCTGGCGCTGGGCGATCGGGAACAGCGTATCGTTGATCAGCGTCGACTTGCCGGAGCCGGACACGCCGGTGATGCAGGTAAACAAACCGACCGGCAGCGTCAGCGTCACGTCCTTCAGGTTGTTGCCGCGCGCGCCGCTCAGCTTCAGCACCTTGGTCGGATCGGCCTGCACGCGCTGCGCGGGGATGGCGATTTCGCGCTTGCCGCTGAGGAACTGGCCGGTCAGCGATTCCGGCTGCGCCATGATGTCGTCGACGGTGCCTTCCGCCACCACCTGGCCGCCGTGTACGCCGGCGCCGGGGCCGATGTCGATCACGTGGTCGGCGGCGCGGATGGCGTCTTCGTCATGCTCCACCACAATCACCGTGTTGCCGAGGTTGCGCAGGTGGATCAGCGTTTCCAGCAGGCGCTCGTTGTCGCGCTGGTGCAGGCCGATCGACGGCTCATCCAGCACGTACATCACGCCCACCAAACCGGCGCCGATCTGGCTGGCCAAGCGGATACGCTGCGCTTCGCCGCCGGAGAGCGTCTCCGCCGAACGGGACAGCGACAGATAGTTCAGGCCGACGTTCACCAGGAACTTCAGGCGATCGCCGATCTCTTTCAGCACTTTCTCGGCGATCTTGGCGCGCTGGCCGCTGAGCTTCATGTTCTGGAAGAACGTCATCGCATGGCCGATGCTCAGATCGGAGATCTCCGGCAGCGTAGTGTCTTCGACGAACACGTTGCGCGCTTCTTCGCGCAGGCGGGTGCCGTGGCACGAGGCGCAAGGGCGGTTGCTGATGAACTTCGCCAGCTCTTCGCGCACCGCGCTGGATTCGGTCTCTTTATAGCGGCGCTCCATGTTGTGCAGCACGCCTTCGAACGGGTGGCGGCGCACGGTGGTGTCACCGCGATCGTTGATGTATTTGAATTCGATCGACTCTTTGCCGGAGCCGCTCAGCACCGCTTTCTGCACGTTGGCGCTCAGGGTGTTGAACGGGGCTTCGACGTCGAACTCATAGTGCTCCGCCAGCGAGCGCAGCATCTGGAAGTAATAGAAGTTGCGGCGATCCCAGCCGCGGATCGCGCCGCCGGCCAGCGACAGCTCGGGGTTTTGCACCACGCGATCCGGATCGAAGAACTGTTGCACGCCCAGGCCGTCGCAGGTCGGGCAGGCGCCGGCCGGGTTGTTGAAGGAAAACAGGCGCGGTTCCAGTTCGCGCATGCTGTAGCCGCAGATCGGGCAGGCGAAGTTGGCGGAGAACAGCAGCTCGTCCGCTTTTTCGTCGTCCATGTCCGCCACCACCGCGGTGCCGCCCGAGAGCTCCAGCGCGGTTTCGAACGATTCGGCCAGGCGCTGCGCCATGTCGTCGCGCACCTTGAAACGGTCGACCACCACTTCGATGGTGTGTTTTTTCTGCAGCTCCAGCTTCGGCGGATCGGACAGATCGCACACTTCACCGTCGATGCGCGCGCGGATATAGCCCTGGGCGGCCAGGTTTTCCAGCGTTTTGGTGTGTTCGCCCTTGCGATCTTTCACCACCGGCGCCAGCAGCATCAGGCGCTTGCCTTCCGGCTGGCTCAGCACATTGTCGACCATCTGGCTGACGGTCTGCGCCGCCAGCGGCACATGGTGATCCGGGCAGCGCGGCTCGCCGACGCGGGCGAACAGCAGGCGCAGGTAGTCGTGGATCTCGGTGATGGTGCCGACCGTGGAGCGCGGGTTGTGCGAGGTGGATTTCTGTTCGATGGAGATCGCCGGCGACAGACCTTCAATATGGTCGACGTCCGGTTTTTCCATCAGCGACAGGAACTGGCGCGCATAGGCGGAGAGTGATTCGACATAGCGCCGCTGCCCTTCGGCATACAGCGTATCGAAAGCCAGCGATGACTTGCCGGAACCGGACAGGCCGGTGACGACGATCAGTTTGTCACGCGGGATGATCAGGTTGATGTTTTTCAGATTATGGGTTCGAGCACCACGAACTTCGATATTGTCCATTTACACTTCCCGTCTTGATGATACACCGCGCCTGTCGCGATTTTTGCGGGGGGTTTTGTGATGGATCTCGCAAAAAACCGGCACAGCCAGGTCGAAACGCATAATTATGACACAAAAAAACCTGAATGGATATCCAGTATGCGAATGCAATAAGGTCGATTGGAAAGACAATTCTGGAATGCAATTCGCACTTATCAACACGGGTGTGGTTTCGTACTCAGCGTGGTAAACTGACGCGTTTATACTGTGTAGAAATCAATCATCGGGAGAAGTGCTCATGGCCAGCAGAGGCGTAAACAAAGTAATTCTGGTCGGGAATCTGGGTCAGGATCCAGAAGTCCGTTACATGCCGAACGGCGGCGCAGTGGCCAACATTACCCTGGCGACCTCCGAAAGCTGGCGTGACAAAGCGACCGGCGAACAGAAAGAGAAGACCGAGTGGCACCGCGTCGTGCTGTTCGGCAAACTGGCTGAAGTGGCGGGCGAATACCTGCGCAAAGGCTCTCAGGTTTACATCGAAGGCTCCCTGCAGACCCGTAAATGGCAGGATCAGAGCGGCCAGGATCGCTACACCACCGAGATCGTGGTTAACGTCGGCGGCACCATGCAGATGCTGGGCGGCCGTCAGGGCGGCGGCGCACCGGCCGGTCAATCTGCCGGCGGCCAGGGCGGTTGGGGCCAGCCTCAGCAGCCACAGGGCGGCAACCAGTTCAGCGGCGGCCAGCAACAGTCTCGTCCGGCGCAGAACAGCGCTCCGGCGGCCAGCAACGAACCGCCAATGGATTTCGACGACGATATTCCGTTCTGATCTCCGGCCGTTTGCAGCCAATAAAAAAGCCCCGCAAGGGGCTTTTTGCATTTTAGGGACGGTTACGCCGAGAAGCCGCCGTCGATGCTCAGGCTGGCGCCGGTGATATAACCCGCCTGCGGGCCGGCCAGGTAAGCGACAAAACCGGCGATCTCTTCATCTTTGCCGTAGCGGCCGATCGCCATCAGCTGCTTGAGCTGATCGGCGAACTCGCCGGCGTCCGGGTTCATTTCGGTGTCCACCGGGCCGGGCTGCACGTTATTGACGGTGATGCCGCGCGGGCCGAGATCGCGCGCCATGCCTTTGGTCAGGCCGACCAGCGCCGATTTGCTCATCGCATACACCGCCGCGCCGCCGAACGGCACGCGCTCGGCGTTGGTGCTGCCGATGTGGATGATGCGCCCGCCGTCATTCATGTGGCGCGCCGCCTCTTGGCTGGCGACGAATACGCTGCGCACGTTGACCGCCAGCATGCGATCCAGATCGTCCAGCGCCAGCGCTTCGGTGCTGCCCAATGTAAACACCCCGGCGTTGTTCACCAGAATATCCAGGTTGCCGAAGTGGCTCACCGCCTGGCGAACCGCCTGCTGCAGCGCCAACGCATCGGCGCTGTCGGCCTTGATGGCGAGGGCTTTGCCGCCGGCGGCGGTCACGGCGCTCGCCACCGCTTCGGCGCGATCGGCCGAGGCGGCGTAGGTAAAGGCGACGGCGGCGCCTTCGTTCGCCAACCGTTTCACGATGGCGGCGCCGATGCCGCGGGAGCCGCCCTGAACGAATGCGACTTTGCCTTGCAGAGGTTGTGCTGTCGTCATGCTATTTCTCCAAAGTGGGTGAGGGGATTGCGCTGTCATTCAGTATGGGTGAAATGAATGGCGATCACTGTCCACAAAGAGCTCTGGCCGCCTGAAACGAGAAAAGCCCCTTGCGGGGCTTCTTTCTTCCGTCGATTGGCTGTCCGACGATCAGTTGAAGATTTCTGCGGTGCCGTACAGTTTGTTTTGGCCGCCGGCGGCGACGATGCGGTAGGAACTGGCGCCCGACGCGGCGGCTTTGCTGGCCAGTTCGCTTTCCAGCGCGCTCAGGTTGGCGGCGCCGCTCACGGTGACTACGCCGATTTTCTGCGCGTCTGCGGCTGGCTGGCTGGTTGGCAGCTCAGCGGCGAAGGTCGCGAAAGAAGCGGTAGCCAGCAGTGCAGCGGTAGCAAAAATTTTGATGTTTTTCATGATGTGTTCCTCAGAGTATTTATTAGGTGAGAGCACGTTGTCTCTCGATGTGTTAAATACTAGTGCACCGGGTGTGAATAAAAAATCGGAGAGTTTTGAGTATCTCTGTCAAATAAATTGACGGTTTTCAGCCGTTGGCGTGCGGCAAAAATTGCCACTACCCTTTACAGACGATCCTTAACCGGAGAAGCGTCATGACGGTAAACGCGTTTATCGGCAGCTGGGCGTTGGTGTCGTCGGCGTTCAAAAACCAGAACGGCGAGCTGAATTACCCGCTGGGCGAGCAGGTGTTGGGGCGCATCCACTATGAGGCCAACGGCACGATGGCGGCGCAGCTATACAGCGCCGTGCGGCCGCGTTTCGTCGCCGACGATTTGGCGCAGGGATCCGAGCGGGAGATCCATGCCGCCTTCATCAATATGATTTGCTATTTCGGCCGTTATCAGGTGGAAGAAAGCGAGCAACGGGTGGTGCATCAGGTTGAAGGCTGCTCGTTCCCCAATTGGATAGGCAGCCGTCAGGTGCGCTTTTACGCCTTTAACGCCGATCGGCTGACGTTGCGCACGGTGCCGCTGCAGCTCGGCAACGGCGTGCAGATCGGCGAACTGGTGTGGCAGCGGACAGGAGCGTCATCATGATCATTGTTCATCATCTCAATCACTCGCGGTCGCAGCGCATTCTGTGGTTTTTGGAAGAGCTGGGCGTGCCCTATCAGGTGCAACGCTACGAGCGCGATCCGCACACTCTGCTGGCGCCGCCGGCGCTGAAAAAGATCCACCCGCTGGGCAAATCGCCGGTGATCGTCGATGGCGATCTGACGCTGGCGGAATCCGGCGCCATTATCGAATACTTGCAGGAGGCCTACGACGCACAGGGCATGTTTATGCCGACGGACTTCCACGCGCGCCAGCAATACCGCTACTGGTTGCACTACGCTGAGGGATCGCTGATGCCGCTGTTGGTGATGAAGCTGGTGTTCAGCCGTCTCGGCCAGCCGCCGATCCCCTGGCTGCTGCGGCCGGTGGCGGGCGCGATCGGCAAGGGCGTACAGCGCGAATACCTCGACAAACAGATCGCGCCGCACTGCGAGTATCTCGAACAGCACCTGAACAAGGGCAGCTGGTTCGTCGGCAACGATTTCAGCGCGGCGGACATACAGATGAGCTTCCCGCTCGAGGCGATGGCGGCGCGCGGCGCGTTGGACAATTGCCCGAAACTGCGTGGCTTCCTGCAGCGCATCCACGCCCGGCCCGCCTACCAGCGGGCGCTGGAACAGGGCGGCCCTTACGACCTGCTGAGTTAAGCGGATGGGCTATACTCGATGGGGTCATTCTTCATCGGAGGTAGCCCATGGCTACGCAAATCTTCGTAAATCTGCCCGTACGCGATCTGCCCGCCTCAATGGCGTTTTTCACCCAGCTCGGCTTCAGCTTCAACCCGCAATTTACCGACGATACCGCCGCCTGCATGGTGGTCAGCGACACGATTTACGTGATGCTGCTGACCCACGACAAATTCAGGATGTTTACCCCGAACCCGATCGGCGACGCCAAACAGGCCACCGAAGTGTTGGTGTGCCTGTCGCAACCCAGCCGGGCGGCGGTGGACGAACTGGTGCGCAAGGCGATCGCCGGCGGCGGCAATACCTATCATCCGCCGCGGGACTATGGCGTGATGTACGGCCACGGATTTCAGGACCTGGACGGCCATATCTGGGAATTGATGTATATGGATCCCGCAGCGGTGCAGGCGCAATAAGATCGCCGTGAAACAGGCTGGCAGGGGCGCCGGATCGCCCCGTCTTTTCGCGCAGAAGCCTTTCCCGCCGCTTTCTGCATAAATTGCCGCGATCTTTAGTTGATTAGACGCTAGGGAAGGCAGGATAATCGTTTGCCTTGAATAAACCACCATAAATCACCCGTACCGCGCGCTGCGAGTTAAACGTTTGCCTTGGTGCGCATCGCCGTTGGCGGTGCGACGGAAGGGCAAGGAAGCGGAACGTGACGTAAACGATTACGTAGCGATCAGGCGCGGGCGAGATTACAGGCCTGCTGCGACGGGCCGATTCATGAAACACAGGGGAAGTAACCTATGTCGAACTCTCAAGCGAACCACGCCGCAAAACCAACCGGCGGGCTTGATGGCTATTTTAAAATTTCCGCGCGCGGCAGCAGCGTGCGTCAGGAGGTGGTGGCGGGGCTGACCACCTTCCTGGCGATGGTGTACTCGGTGATCGTGGTGCCGAGCATGCTGGGCAAAGCGGGCTTCCCGCCGGCGGCGGTGTTCGTTTCCACCTGTCTGGTGGCCGGTCTGGGCTCGCTGCTGATGGGGCTGTGGGCTAACCTGCCGATGGCCATCGGCTGTGCGATCTCGTTGACCGCCTTTACCGCTTTCAGCCTGGTGCTCGGCCAACATATCAGCATTCCGGTGGCGCTGGGCGCGGTGTTCCTGATGGGCGTGCTGTTTACCGTCATCTCGGTCACCGGCATCCGCGCCTGGATCCTGCGCAACCTGCCGATGGGCGTGGCGCACGGCACCGGCATCGGCATCGGGCTGTTCCTGCTGCTGATCGCCGCCAACGGCGTCGGCCTGGTGGTGAAGAACCCGCTGGATGGCTTGCCGGTGGCGCTCGGCGCGTTCACCTCTTTCCCGGTCGTCATGACGCTGGTCGGCCTGGCGGTGATCTTCGGCCTGGAGAAACTGCGCGTGCCCGGCGGCATTCTGCTGGTGATCATCGCCATTTCCATCATCGGCCTGATCTTCGACCCGGCGGTGAAATATCAGGGGCTGTTCGCCATGCCGAGCCTGGCGGACGCTGACGGCAAATCGTTGATCTTCAGCCTGGATATCATGGGCGCATTGCAGCCGGTGGTGTTGCCGAGCGTGCTGGCGCTGGTGATGACCGCGGTGTTCGACGCCACCGGCACCATCCGCGCGGTAGCCGGGCAGGCCAACCTGCTGGACAAAGACGGCCAGATCATCAACGGCGGCAAGGCGCTGACCTCGGATTCCCTGAGCAGCATCTTCTCCGGGCTGGTGGGCGCCGCGCCCGCCGCAGTCTACATCGAGTCCGCCGCCGGCACCGCCGCGGGCGGCAAGACCGGCCTGACCGCCACCGTGGTCGGCGTTCTGTTCCTGCTGATCCTGTTCCTGTCGCCGCTGGCCTATCTGGTGCCGGTCTACGCCACCGCGCCGGCGCTGATGTACGTCGGCCTGTTGATGCTGAGCAACGTCACCAAGCTGGACTTCAACGACTTCGTCGACGCGATGGCCGGCCTTCTGTGCGCCGTGTTCATCGTGCTGACCTGCAACATCGTCACCGGCATCATGCTGGGCTTCAGCTCGCTGGTCATCGGCCGCATCTTCTCCGGCGAATGGCGCAAGCTGAACATCGGCACCGTGCTGATCGCCGTGGCGCTGGTGGCGTTCTACGCCGGCGGCTGGGCGATTTAAGCCTCTTGGGTTTCCCTCGCCCATCGGGCGGGGGAGCCTGTGACGGCAATTCCCTTCTTAAGATAAGTCTTCTTCTGCTCTGCACCGCGTTTTGAAAGGCACAACAAGCTTTAACGGCTGTAAAAAAAGTGATCTACTATCGGGACCAACGCAGGCCCTGAGCCGATGTCGTCTGAATCGTAGAGTCTAAGGAAAGCATGGAAATCTTTTTTACAATCCTCATTTTGATCCTGGTGGTCTCCCTGTCCGGGGTGGTGACGCGCATGTTGCCGTTCCAGGTGCCGCTGCCGCTGATGCAAATCGCCATCGGGGCCCTGTTGGCCTGGCCGCATTTCGGGCTGCACGTCGATTTTGATCCCGAACTGTTCCTGGTGCTGTTCATCCCGCCGTTGCTGTTCGCCGACGGCTGGAAAACGCCGACGCGCGAGTTCCTGCATCACGGGCGTGAAATTCTCGGCCTGGCGCTGGTGCTGGTGCTGATCACCGTGGTCGGCGTCGGTTATCTGATCTACGCCATGGTGCCGGGCATTCCGCTGGTGGCGGCCTTCGCGCTGGCGGCGGTGCTGTCGCCGACCGATGCCGTGGCGCTGTCCGGCATCGTCGGCAAAGGGCGGATTCCCAAGCCGATCATGGGCGTGCTCGAGGGCGAGGCGCTGATGAATGACGCGTCCGGCCTGGTGTCGCTCAAGTTCGCCATCGCGGTGGCGATGGGCACGATGGTGTTCACCGTGGGCGGCGCGACCCTTGAATTCCTCAAAGTGGCGATCGGCGGCCTGTTGGCCGGCGTGGCGGTCACCTGGACTTACAGTAAATCGCTGCGGGTGATGAGCCGCTGGAGCGGCGACGATCCGGCGACCCAGATCGTGTTCCTGCTGCTGCTGCCGTTCGCGTCCTACCTGATCGCCGAACATATCGGCGTTTCCGGCATCCTGGCGGCGGTGGCGGCGGGGATGACCATCAGCCAATCCGGCGTGATCCGCAACGCGCCGCTGGCGATGCGCCTGCGCGCCAACAGCGTGTGGGCGATGCTGGAATTCGTGTTCAACGGCATGGTGTTCATCATGCTGGGCCTGCAGCTGCCGGGCATTCTTGAAACCTCCATCCTGCAGGCGGAACTGGATCCGACCATCCAGACCTGGTATCTGTTCGCCGACGTGGCCACCATCTACGCCGCGCTGCTGGTGCTGCGTTTCACCTGGCTGTGGGTGATGAAGAAGGCCAGCAACCGCTTTATGAAAAAGCGTCCGCTGCAGTTCGGCGATTACAGCACGCGTGAGCTGTGGGTGGCGTCGTTCGCCGGGGTGCGCGGGGCGATTACCCTGGCCGGCGTGCTGTCGATACCGCTGTTGCTGAGCGACGGCACCGCCTTCCCGGCGCGCTATCAGCTGGTGTTTATCGCCGCCGGGGTGATCCTGCTGTCGTTGATTGTCGGCGTGCTGGCGTTGCCGCTGCTGTTGCGCGGCGTGCAGGTGACCGACAAGAGCGCCAGCAAGCAGGAAGAGCGCATGGCGATCGCCATGGCGGCCGAGGTGGCGATCGAGAGCGTGAATAAAATGGAAGAGCGCCTGGTCGCCGATACCGAAGAGAACCTCGATCCGCAGGTGTTGAAAGAGGTCAGCTCGCGGGTGACGGGCATGCTGCGGCGGCGTATCGCGTCGAAAGACGATATCGAGAATGCGCTGGCGATGGAAAACCTCGAGCGGCGTTTCCGCCTGACGGCGCTGCGCGCCGAGCGCGGCGAGCTGTACCACCTGCGTGCCACGCAGAAAATCAGCAACGAGACGCTGCAAAAACTGCTGCACGATCTCGATTTGCTCGAAGCGCTGTTGATCGAGCGCGAGGGGTAAACGCAGAGGGAGGAATAAACGTTTTTCCTCGTTATCCCCATCCTGAAGGGCCGCCTGTGCGGCCCTTGTTTTTTGGCTACTTGACCGGCGGCCAGTAGTCGCGGCAGCAGGCGATCCAGGCCTGCGCGCTGTGCGACAAATAGCTGCCCTGGCGCCAGATCAGGCCGATTTTCCATTCCATGCGCGGTTCCAGCGGCAGCCAGACCAGGTTTTCCTTATCCAGCCAGCGGCAAACCGGCTCCGGCAGCATGGCGATGCCCACGCCGGCCTGCACCATCGAGGCGAGGAAGTCCCATTGGCCGCTGCGCACCGCGATTTGCGGTTCAAAACCGGCCAGGCGAAACGCCTTCATCAGCATCTTGTACAGCGCAAAGTCTTCGTTATAAATCAGGATAGGGCTGTCGGCCAATTCGGCGATATTGATGCTGGTGCGGTTGAGCCACTGCGGCGTGCGCGGCGCCACCACGCACATCGGGTGGCCCAGCAGCGGCAGAAAGGTCAGCGGCTGCTCCGAGTCGAAGGGCAACACCGTCATCGCCAGATCCAGTTCGCCGGACATCACCGCCTGTTCGACCGACAGCCCGCCCAGCTCGGAAATCTTCAATTCGATGCCGGGGTAGGTCTGACGAAAGCGGCGGATCAGATCGGCGATCTGCCTGCCGACCATCGGCGGAATGCCCAGCCGCAACACGCCCTTTTTCACCGAGCTGATGTCTTCCAGCTCCGCCTCCAACTGGCGGAATTCGTCGAGGATCGTCAGGCCGCGCTGATACACCGCCTGGCCGCTGTCGGTCAGGCGCAGCTTGCGGCCTTCGCGGATCAGCAGCGTGCATTCCAGCTCCTCCTCCAGATGCCGCAGCATTTTGCTGATGGTGGGCTGGGTGACGAACAGTTTTTCCGCCGCGCGGGTGAAGCTTTGCTGGCGCACCACTTCAACGAAGTAGCGCAGGGTGCGGACATCCACGTTAGGGTTCTCCTTGGGGACGCTACCGGCGGGAAACTATTCCCGGACGGCATGATGTCGATAATTTTAATTCATTTCAGGCGTGGTTTCCCGGCTGCGTATACTGTAGGCCGTCAATTATTGTTTGAGGTCATCTTTCATGTCTCTGGCGTTACGCCGCGTTGCCCCCTCCCTGCTGACCCGTTTGCAGGTGCCGATTCAGGTGGCATTGTATGCGGCGCTGTTCCTGATCGCCGATCGCCTGGTGCAACAATTCCACCTGCCGCTCCCCGCCAATATCGTCGGCATGCTGATGCTGCTGGCGCTGATCCTGCTGCGCATTCTGCCGCTCAGCTGGGTCAAGGCCGGTTCCCGCTGGCTGCTGGCGGAAATGCTGCTGTTTTTCGTGCCGGCGGTGGTGGCGGTGGTCAACTATGCCCAGCTGCTGATGGTCGAGGGCTGGAAGATCTTTCTGGTGATCGCAGTCAGCACCATGCTGACGCTGGGCGCCACCGGGCTGGTGGTGGACAGGGTGTATCGGCTGGAGATTTGGCTGCAGCGGCGGAAGCAGCGCCATGAATGATTTTATCCTTAGCCTGGCCTGTTTTCTGGCGACGCTGGCGCTGTATTTCGCCAACAAGAAACTCTATCGCCGCCGCCGCACGTTGCTGCTGATGCCGCTGGTGCTGACGCCGATGATTCTGGTGCTGCTGCTGGTGGTCACCCATATCTCCTATCAGGACTACATCGGTGAAACCCACTGGCTGCTGTGGCTGCTGGGGCCGGCGACCATCGCCTTCGCGGTGCCGGTGTACGAGAATCTGCATATCATCCGTCGCCACTGGCTGTCGCTGACCGCCGGGGTAACGACCGCGGTGCTGGTGGCGGTGTACAGCTCGGTGTGGCTGGCGCGCCTGTTGACGCTGCCGGAAGAGGTGCAGCGCAGCCTGGCGGTGCGGTCGATCACCACGCCGTTCGCGCTGGAGGCCGCCAAACAGATGGGCGGGCAGCCGGATCTGGTGGCGCTGTTCGTGGTGATCACCGGGGTGTTCGGCATGGCGGTGGGGGATATTTTGTTTTTGCGGCTGGCGGTGCGCAGCCGTCTGGCGAAGGGCGCCGGATTTGGCGCCTCGTCGCACGGCGCCGGCACTGCCCGCGCCTATGAGCTGGGGCCGCAGGAGGGCGTGGTGTCGAGTTTGGTGATGATGCTGGCCGGCATCATCACGGTCGTGGCCGCGCCATTGATCGGCCGGCTGATGTGGTAAGACCTCTTGGGGCGGGCTCTGCCGCCCCATTGACATTGTCTGCGGTTGGGAACGGTGCCGTTGATTTGCGCACGAAAAAACGCAAAATTTTTTCAGCATAATTTTTCCCATTGTTATAACAAAAAGCGATAGAGCCGCTGCCGATAAAACCGGGCATAAATTTCGATGACAATGAATTAATTAAATTATTAATTATTGCTTTTCAAACAGTAAAGTATAACTTATTGATATGGAGAGGCTCTTATCGTAAGAATTGCTGCATATTAACCTCTGTGAATAATACAAAAAAATATTAATTATTCTCTAATCATCTCAGGTTAATACAAGTTCAATACCCTCGTCATCCCTGAGTAATATCGGGGAAATAAAATGGTCATTTATTCCCTTTCGCACGTTTCGCCAAAAAAAATATCCTCTCCTATACTTCACAGCTCAGCAAATTGAGGCGCAGGGGGGACCTCTGGATTAGCCATTCTATCCTTTCTTAGTTGGGGGAGACCCAGCTTTTCTACGGTTTTTTTATTCTGACTTGAACTGTCGGGCGGCCAGTCTTTGCCTAAATCCTGACGGTCTATTTCATTAACGTAATGAAAACGTGCTAGAGAATATTATGAACAAACAAACTGATGTGAAGAGTGGGGAATTCCGTGCAGGGTCTCAGGCCGCAACGGAGAAAGTTGAGCTGCATGAAATAACAACCGCCCAGCGTGAACTCTGGCTGGGGGAAAACATCTCCAAAGATTTGTCGTTCAATATCTGGGGCTACGGACAGGTCGACGGGCCGCTCAACGTTAAACTGCTGCGGCAAGCCATCGACGCCATCGTCGAAGAAACGCCGGCTCTGCAAGCGCATTTTGTGGAAAAAGACGGTGAGCTTTATCAATACCGCGCGCCACGTACACATGAGCCGCTGTTCACGCTCGATCTCAGCAAGGAGCCCGATCCTCTGCAGGCGGCCAGACGTTGGATGGTGGCGGATTCGGCGCTGCCGCGCCGCGCTACGGGAGAAGAACCTTTTAGTTTTTATGTCATTACGCTCGCACCGCAGCGCTACATCCTCTATCGCCGTTTCCACCATATGATCACCGACGGCCGCAGCGCTGAGGAAGTGATGCGGCGCATCGCGGCTTACTATAACGCGCTGGCGTCCGGCGGCGTCATCCCTGAATTCGCCAACTGCAATTTCTCTCTGCTGTATGAAAACGACATCAAGTACCGCGACTCTTCGCGCTTTTCTTCCGATCAGGCGTTTTGGCGGGAATACACCGCCGCCGCGCCGCAGAGCTTGTCACGCAGGGCCGTATTGACGCCGGACGCTGCGATGCACCACAACACGCAGCTGCTGGAAAAAGACGCCCTGGATCGGCTGCAGCGGCAGGCTGACAATATCGGCGTACACCGTGCGCATATATTGGCCGCTGCCGTAGCATTATGTTTCTACAGCTTAACCGGCAGCGAATATCTTAATTTCAGCATGCCGGTGACCGGGACAAGGGAACGAAACAGTATTGGTATGACCTCTAACGTTGTCCCTTTGATTATTAAGGTTGAACCTCAACTAAGTCTGGCTGAATTTATCCAGAAAGTGGCGGCTGAAATAGCGAAAGTGGTTCGCCATCAATTATATCGCGGGGAGGATATTCGGCGTGATAATGGCGCGACGGATTCCGCCTGGTTTGGCCCTTCAATTAACATCGTCTCTTTCGACCACGGCGATCCTTTCTGGGGATGCCGCACCCGTTGGTATTACGGTGGTAATATTCCGTCCGGCGATCTACAGATTATGCTGTATGAAGACCAGCAGGCGAGTGAACTGGACGTCACTTTTTCTGACGCCGCCTATGCAAATTCATTAGACGATCTGGATGTTTTGCAGCGTCGTTTCCAGTTCATTTTACGCGCGCTGAACGCTTCAACGACGGGAACGATCGAAGCGTTGGATCGGCAAGTGGCGACGTTGGCGGATGCCGGGGCCGGCGGCAGCTTTTACGCCAACCGGCGGCAACCGCCTGCCGGCGGCATCATCCGTTGGGATCGCCCGGCTCAGGCGCTGCAGCGCCTGGTGAGCTCGCTGAGCCATGGCGCGGGATGCGCGGCGAAGATACTGTTGGCGGAGCGCGTGCTGGGCGTGACGACGCTGCTGGCGGTGAGCGATGAACGCCAGGCCGAACCCGGCACCCTGCTGCGCATTGAGACCGACGGCTGGGAGATCGCCGCGCATCCCGGCGTGGTGCGCGTCGGGCCGTTCTTGCGCGCCGACGGCTCGATTCAGCCGGGTGATGCGCTGGCGCAGGCCTGCGGCCTGTCTGTCGGCTCGGTCTTGCCGACGCTTAGCGATGCCGAAGCTTCGCTGTTAGGCGCGGCGTATGGCGCCAGCGCCGACAGCGCCGCTTTCTGGCAACCGCGTCTGACACGCTTTTATCCGGCGCCGTTCCCGCCAGGGCCTGACCGCCGGGCGGCCCTTCCCGCACGCTGGCAGGCCACGGCCTGGCAGCGCCTGGAAAAGATTGCCGGCGAGCAGGTGCTGGCGGCAGCAACCCTCTATCTGGCGCGCATGTGTAATGAAACCGATTTTCAGCTGGGTTGGATTACGTCGAACGATCGGGATTGGGGACGTTGGGCTCACCTGAGCGCGCGCGTGCTGCCGCTGCAGGTCTCAGTTGATCACTCCTACAATTTCCAGCAGGCATTGGCCGCGCTGGAACAAGAATACGGCCGGTTGCGCGCTCATGCTGATTATCATCCCGCGTTGCTGACGGGCGATGCGGATCTGCGGGCGCCCCAAGCTTGGCCGACGGCGGTATCGATCGTCAGCCGGCGTTCAGAGACAGGGTTGCAGCCTGAAGACGAGGGCGTGGCTGCCATCATGGCTTCCGGCTCGCGCGCGGTATTGCAAATCTGCAAGGCTGACGGCGCCTTCCGTTGGGTATACGACGCCGCCTCAGTGGCTGACGAACAGATGTTGCGTGCGACGCAACATCTGCTGATGCTGCTCAACGACGCGGTGAGAGCGGGCTCTCATCGTCGCACCATCGGCGAACTCAATCTGGTTTCCGAGGAAGAACGCACGCAGTTGCTGCAGGGCCTCAATCACACCGTTGCTTCGCACTCGCCGGCGGCGTGTCTGCATCGGCTGTTCGAAGCGCAGGTCAAACGCACGCCAGATGCGACGGCGATGACATACGGCGACGACAGCCTGACTTACGCTGAATTGAATACCTGGGCGAACCGATGGGCCCATCGGCTGGTAGAGCTTGGCGTACAACCGGACAGTCTGGTGGCGCTGTGCGCCGGACGCGGTCTGCCGATGCTGGCCGGGTTGCTGGGGATCCTCAAAGCCGGCGGCGCCTATGTGCCGTTGGATCCCGCCTATAGCGGAGAGCGGCTACAGTACATCCTGGCGGACTCCGCGCCGGTGCTGCTGTTGGCGGATGAACTCGGCAGGCAAGCGCTGGGCGGCTGCGAGGTGCCGGTATTGGCGCTGGAACAGCCGTTGACGGGGAAAAGCGACGATCTGCAGGACGTCGAGGTGCGGCCATCACACCTGGCGTATGTGATTTACACCTCCGGTTCGACCGGCAAACCGAAAGGGGTCATGGTGGAACATCGCCAGGTCGCGCGCTTGTTCAGCGCCACCAACGCCTGGTTTAACTTCAGCGCCGCCGACAAGTGGTGCCTGTTCCACTCATTCGCCTTCGACTTTTCGGTTTGGGAGATCTGGGGCGCCTGGTTGTATGGCGGCCAGCTGTTCATCGTACCGCAGGAGATCGCCCGTTCGGCGCCGGACTTTTATCATTTCGTCTGCCGCAGCGGCATCACGGTACTGAATCAGACGCCGAGCGCCTTCAAAGCCTTTATCCAGGCTCAGGCACACAGCGAAGCGCGCCATCAGCTGCGCGAGATCGTGTTCGGTGGTGAAATGCTGAAGCCTTCCGATCTCGCGCCGTGGTTTGCTCGTCCAGAGAACCGGCAGACGCGATTGGTCAACATGTACGGCATCACCGAAACCACGGTGCACGTGACGTACCGGCCGCTGTCGGCGCAGGATACGGCGATCGTCGCCAGCCCGATCGGCTGCCGTATTCCGGATTTGCGGCTGTATCTGCTGGGCGGCGATGGCGAACCGGTGCCGATGGGGGCGATCGGCGAACTGTACGTCGGCGGTGAAGGGGTGGCGCGAGGGTACCTGAACCGGCCCGAATTGACGGCGGAACGTTTTCTCGAAGACCCTTTCAACCGGGCGCCGGGTGCGCGCATGTATCGCACCGGCGATCTGGCGCGCTATCTGCCGGGGGGGGATATCGAATACCTGGGGCGCAACGACCAGCAGGTGAAAATCCGCGGCTTCCGCATCGAGTGCGGTGAGGTGGAAGCGCAGCTGAGCGCCGATCCGCGCGTGCGCAGCGTAGCCGTGGACGCTATCGACGATGGCGACGGGAATAAGCGACTGGTGGCGTGGGTGGTTCCGGCGCCGGAGACGGAACGCGCTACGCTGGCGACCGAATTGCGCCGGCATCTGCAGGCGCGGTTGCCGGACTATATGGTGCCGGCGGCTTACGTTTGGCTGGAGGCGTTGCCGCTGACCGGCAACGGCAAATTGGACAAGCGCGCCCTGCCGGTGCCGCAGGTCGACGCCTGTGCGCGCGAGGCCTATGCGCCGCCGCAGGGCGAGGCAGAAAATCTGTTGGCGGCTATCTGGCATGAGCTGTTGGGCGTAGAACGGATTGGCCGTTACGACCACTTCTTCGAACTGGGCGGGCATTCGCTGATGGCGGTGCGCCTGGCGAACCGCGTGCAACAGGCCGGATGGCAGCTGCCGTTGCAGGCGCTGTTCGCCAGTCCGGTGTTGCACGTGTTGGCCCAGGCGCTGCAGGTTGCGCCGACGCAGGAATCGATCCCGATGCTGCCGGTGGCGCGCGATGGGGAATTGCCGCTGTCGTTTGCTCAGCAGCGTCTGTGGTTCCTGACCCAGTTGGAGGGGATGAGCGAAACCTACCATATCCCGCTGGCGTTGCGGCTGCGCGGTCGGTTGGACCGGCAGGCGTTGCAACAGGGGCTGGACGCGCTCTATGCGCGCCACGAATCGCTGCGCAGCCGGTTCATCACCCGGGAAGATCGGCCACAGGTAGAGATTTTGCCGGCAAACGGGTTACCGCTTGCGTTCCACGATCTGCGACGTCACCCCGCGCAGGCTGAAACGCTGTGCCGTCAGGCGGCCACTCAATCGTTCGATTTGACGCAGGGGCCGCTGGTGCGTGCCGCGCTGCTCCGCCTGGCGGATGAGGAGCATCTGTTCCTGCTCACCTGCCATCACATCGTCTCCGACGGCTGGTCGACCGGCATACTGCTGCGCGAATTGGGCGCGCTGTACGGCGCTTTCCGTCGCGGCGAGGCCGATCCGCTGCCGCCGCCGACCTTGCAATACCCGGATTACGCCGCCTGGCAGCGTCGCTACCTGACGCCGGAACGGCTGGCGGCGCAGGCGCAAT
>NZ_CAJCKE010000022.1:0-82341 GCF_903970925.1 Serratia sp. ME47
CCTTGCCGGTGCCTACCATCAAAAACGCCACCACCAGCGTGAGGGCGTAAACCCCTGCGGCGGGGCGGGTGAACAGCCCCAAAACGATCAGTATCGGCGCCAGGATCTCCCCAACATATACGCCATAGGCGATGAAGGCGGGCAGCCCTTGTTGTTGTAACGCATCGGCGATCCAGCCGACGCCATGCTGAACTTTCGCGACGCCGTGAAACAGCATCAGCCCGCCGAAGGTTAGCCTGAGCGCCAATTTGCCTGCGTCCGGGTGGTCAAAAAAGCGAGTGAATGCCGCATTGAGTGACTTAACCATGGCTTTTTCTCCTGAATAGGAATGATTTTCAATCAATATATCAGTCGGATGAATGCGAAAGCTGTTCTGGATCAGGAAAACGGCGGGCTTGGCGCTAAATCGCCGGACGAGGCCAGCGATGCTGCCTGATTTTTAGGCGGAATAACCTGTGCGCACGGGCCGAACCGGGGATGAGAAAAGTCATCGGCAGGGTTGGCCCGCCGCGTAGCCCATCTCTTTTCTGTATGTGTTGGCTACCTGATTTGCGTTTTCATCAATGATTGTCAAAGGACAGGCAACGTAAAGATTCATAAGGTTTTTTTGCAGCAATGAAAAGGTGCGCGTTTTCGCTTTAATAACCCAATAGAGTTACCTTTATTTTTATTTTGAACCGCTAAATCATTAACGCTTTTTTTCGGCCTTTTTATTGGGAATTATCTTGCTTATTTTGCCTTGCGAAAGTTGATCCTGTGGGACGCACGGCCAGTGGCGGGTTTTATTTTTATAGATTTTCTTATTTTTTGATGACAATTCAATGCCGAAGAGAATGAGTGAGATTGACTGAGGGGGTTATGAGTGGGTGTAAATTTCCATGAACTATTTTTCCTGGCGTAAAAGTAATCGATTCAGCGCTGTTTTAAGTTATTGAATTGTTTGTTTTATGTATATTGATTTGTTATTTTTTTATTAAAAAAATAATATTTTTTCTTGATATTGGGTTTGCCTTTGCTAGTATCAAATTAGTGGTCTTATCAGTTAGGGAAACATTTCTTGTATATGGAACAGATCGCTGGTCTTAACACGGTTACTGTCGTTGCAGCGCTTACGTGGTTATTTCGCGGTTATAGTAAATGATATCTCTAATGCCACTTTAGTCTGCGAGACCCTTTACTGCAGTGGTGCTTTTGCCGCGGTAAGACGTATGAGAACACACATGAAGGGGAATTGAATCTTAAATTATTCTGATCATTACCCTGAGTTAACTATAAAAGAACGATGCTTTATCCACCAGGCTGTTTGTGTACCAATAGGTATTCGGTGCACCACGGCGGAATGTTAATCTGTGCTTTAGCTTTAAAATTAATAATCAAAACTCTCGCCAAATTGTTTATTTTCACACCAGGTTTCGCATGTGTAAGTACTGAGTGCTGGAAATGAAAGTCACACTGCCATCGTCTTCTATTGATCATTGCGTGCTACCCGCTTGCAAGAAACGACTGGCTGTCATGGTTTTATGAAAAAATTTCACTATTTACTGTAGTTATCATTTGCTAATTAAATTATTTGTATCCAGTGGTATTACTGGAATTATCCTACCAAGGATGAAACGTTGTTTTTAGGGCAGTTTTTGATTTTTTTCCTATTCTTAGCTTGCATAATTATTGTTTGCAATTTATTGATTTTAAAAGGAAAAAATAAATATGTAAATGTAAAATAGTTTAAACCGATCACTGTGATTCTATTGATAGGTTCAATCTATTATTGTTGTTAATATTAATACATCTAAACAATTTGCGAGCTTGGTGACGACTAACTTACGCTAAAAGGACTCTGGGAAAGACTGGCGAACGTAAAAGCCCGCTTTATTAGGCTTTATGTTTCTAGTGCTGATTGAAAAGGATATCAGGCCATGAATGAAGTCATCTCAACGGAAGTGAATGGCGTCGAATTTGATCCACGATACAGTGAAATTGAATTCACGCTTTCGGAATATGACAGCCAAACCGATCCGCTTAATGCCGTAGACAATGCGCGTGATATCAATTGGCACGCCATTCGCGAGCAGTCTGCCGCGTTGCTGGAACAGTGCTTCGATTTACATGTCGTGCTGTGGTTTATGCGCGCCAATCTTCATATCGACGGTTTTTCGGCCTTCTACCAGGGCATTAAGGATATTGACGCCAAATATGCCGAGGAGGGCGCCACCATTTTCCCTCAGGCGGATATGGAACCCTCATCGGACAGCTTTCATGCGGCCGCATTAGGGTGGCTCGCCACATCGTCCTGTCTGCACGAAATCAAGAACAGCAAGATTTTTCCCGACACGCCGTTAACCACCGACGAGCTGCTGAATATGCGGCTTGACGAGCAGGAAGGCAAAAGCCTGCATTTTTCGGAGGTGGTAAAGGTGCTGGGGCAAGCCGACAGTTATTTTGCCGGCAGAAATCTGCCTTCGCTGAAAGAGCAATTGGCGCTGGAAATCGATGCGCTGGAGCGCGTCGAGAATTACGCCAATCTGCAGGCCGAAGATTATCGTTTGGACTGCCGGCAGGTGCGCGACTATTTGAAACAGTTCAACCGCCAGCTGGCTTCACTGGAACAGCAGGAATTGCCGGCTGAACGGGATGACGCGGAGATTGACTCGCCGGATGCTGACGCGCCTGTCGCCATGCCCGGCAAATATATCCGTTCCCGGCAGGATGTCATCTTGCTGTTGGATCAGGTTTTGGACTATTTCCAAAACTATGAGCCCAGCCATCCGGCCCCCATTCTTATTCGACGTTCACAAAAAATGATCGGTATGGACTTCGCGACGATTGTTGAGGAGCTTTTGCCGGAATCTCTGGCCTCGTTAAATCAATTGTCCGGGAAGTAATTTTTATCACAAAGGAGTTTTCCAATGGCTAAGGACTCAAGCTCTCAGAAATTTATCGGTAAAAATAACGCGCCGCGCGTGCAAATTGAATATGACGTAGAGCTTTACGGTTCACAAAAGAAAGTGGAGTTGCCCTTTGTTACGGGGGTCATGTCCGATCTCTCTGGGCATCGGAAAAAGCCTTTGCTGCCGATCGAAGAGCGGAAATTCCTGACCTTTGATCAGGACAACTTCAACGATCGCATGCGCGCCATCAAGCCTCGTCTGCAATTTTACGTAGAGAACACCCTGAGCGAAGACGATGCGTTGCTGGACGTGGAATTGGAGTTTGAATCGATGGATGACTTCACGCCTGGCGCCATCGCCAAACGGGTTCCGCAGATGCAACGCCTGCTTGAAGCCCGGGAGCATCTCACGGAGCTGATCACCTATATGGATGGTAAATCCAGCGCGGAAGAAGTGGTGAAGAATCTGCTGGAGAAACCCGATTTTCTGCATCGTTTGGTGACGGATGCGCGTAAAACGGTCGCGGATGCAGAACAGGATGTGCAGGATTCCGGCAATAAAGGAGATGAGGAATGAGAGCGAGGCAACGACGCTATTCGGCTAAGCAGCAGGCTACGGCAGTCGCTGAAGTTGAAACGCAGGAAACGGAAAATGAGCTTGACGGTTTGCTCAAGCGTTCATTCCGGCCCAGAACGAACGAGGCTTCGGAAGCGGTTCGTCGGGCTATCGGCACGCTGTCCGAATATGCCAATAAAGGCAAGGTCAAGGTCAGCCAGGATGTCGTATTGACCATTGAATCGTTGATTGCCCAGATCGACGAACAGCTTTCGCAACAGATGAACAATATCTTGCACCACAAGGAGTTCCAGAAGCTGGAGTCCGCCTGGCAAGGTTTGAGTTATCTGGTCGATAACACCAACGTCAGCGAAACGCTCAAGATCCGGGTGTTGAACATCAGTCAGGATGAGCTGACGCGCAATTTGCGCCGCTATCGGGGCTCCGCCTGGGATCAAAGCCCGGTGTTCAAACAGATTTACGAACAGGAATATGGTCAGTTCGGCGGCGAGCCGTTCGGTTGCATCATCGGCGATTTTGAATTCGATCACAGCCCGATGAGCGTCACGCTGCTGACCGAGCTGGCGAAAATTTCCGCGGCGTCGCACTGTCCGTTCATTTCCGCCGCGTCGCCGTCGCTGCTGCAGATGAGCAAGTGGAACGAACTGGGCAACCCGCGGGATATCGGCAAGATTTTCACCACGCCGGAATATGCGTCCTGGCGCCGCCTGCGCGAAAGCAACGACTCGCGTTACCTGGTGTTGACGATGCCGCGTTTCCTGTCGCGTTTGCCTTATGGGGCGAAAACCAACCCGATCGAAGAGTTCGCTTTCGAGGAGTCCGTCAGGCCGGATGTGGATGATGATTTTTCCTGGGCCAACTCGGCGTATGCGATGGGCGTCAACATCAACCGCGCGTTCCATGAGTACGGCTGGTGTTCGAAGATTCGCGGCATCGAATCCGGCGGCTCTGTGGAAGAACTGCCCGCCTACGCGTTTCCATCCGATGAGGGCGGATATGAACTGACGTGCCCGACGGAAGTGGCCATTTCCGATCGGCGCGAGCAAGAGCTTTCCGACGCCGGGTTCTTGCCCCTGGTCTATCGCAAGCATTCCGATTTCGCCGCTTTTATCGGTTCTTGCACCATGCACGCGCCGGCGAAATACGAGGATCCCGACGCGACGGCCAACGCCAAGCTGTCTTCGCGCTTGCCTTATATTTTCGCCACGTGCCGATTCGCGCACTATTTGAAATGCATCGTGCGCGACAAAATCGGTTCTTTTCGGTCCAGGGACGATATGCAGCTGTGGCTGAATGACTGGCTGATGAACTACGTCGATGGCGATCCTTCCGTATCGACCGAGGCGACCAAGGCGCGTCGTCCATTAGCCGCCGCCGAGGTGCGCGTTGAGGATGTAGAAGACGATCCGGGTTATTACCGCGCGCATTTCTATTTGCGCCCGCATTACCAGTTGGAAGGCATGACCGTGTCCTTGCGACTTGTATCAAAACTTCCGTCAGCCAAAAAAGATGGGAGCAGATAAGTTACGGCTGGTCATTGGTTTGGATATTGCCGACGTTAATTATTAAATGGCGTTGGTGGGAATTGATATTTCATTGAAATTTAGTGGCGCTGTTTTTTTACGCTATTGCTATTTATTAATGGCTAATGGGTTCTCATTGTCGCTATTTCAATGATCGCGTAGGCAATATAACGACTTATCTGAATAGACTTTTCAATTAACGAAGTAGACCTATCAGTCAAGGAGACAAAAAATGAGCACGAAAGCTTTAGTAGACTATTTTTTGAAAATTGAGGGTGTTGATGGTGAATCACCCGACCAAACCTACCCTGGCTGGATTCAGCTGCAAGCCTGGCAATGGGCGGAAGAAAACGCCGGCCGTTGGGGGTTCGGGAGCGGCGGTGGTTCAGGCAAAGTCGAGATGAAAGACTTTGAGTTTCGCATGGTGAGCAATAAGGCTTCGCCGAAACTGTTCCTGATGTGCGCCACCGGCGAGCATATTCCTCAGGCAAAACTTGTTTGCCGTAAATCAGGCCAGGGTCAGCAAGACTTCATTGCCGTGACCTTCAGCAACTGCCTGGTTTCCTCATTCAAGACCGTGGGTAATATGCCGCTGAATTCCACCATCGGTACTGAAATCGATACCGTGCTGCCAACCGACGTTATCAAGCTGAATTTCGCACGTATCGAAGTTGAGTACAAAGAGCAAAACAATGATGGCTCCATGGGTGCGGTAATTAAGACGGGGTATGACCTCAAGCTTAATGCCCGTATCTGATCATTGATGTCACAACACTAATTGCAGGCTGTCTGCCCGCAGCGATTGCGGGCAGACATAAGCCTTATCGCGAGGTGTTAAATGAAAGCGTCATTGCCCATGCTATTCGATAAGCTCAGCGTGAGACATCAAAGCGCCAGCGCCGATAATTGGCGGCGTGTTTTGGTGCGTGATATCGAATTTTTACTGAATGACGCATCGCGCAGCGCTGATTTGAAACTTCATGATTATGCGCACAGCGAAAGTTCGGTATTGAATTATGGCCTGCCGTCGCTGAGCCAACGCATACCGATTAATACCGATCCGTTAACGCTGGCGAGACATATACAAAGAATCATTACTTCGTTTGAGCCGCGTCTGGATCCGAAAACGATTCGTGTGGTGCCTGTAGTGAATGA
Organism: Serratia sp. ME47; assembly: GCF_903970925.1. NCBI lineage: Bacteria > Pseudomonadati > Pseudomonadota > Gammaproteobacteria > Enterobacterales > Yersiniaceae > Serratia > Serratia sp. ME47. Next base: position 6,143 of record NZ_CAJCKE010000022.1, read on the forward strand.
ACGCCAATCGTATGTGCTGGCGATTTTATTCGATATTTATGGCACCTGCTCATTACCGGGTGACGAAATGCTGGTTAATTTGCGCATCGCTCTTGATTATTCCTGTGGCGCCGTACACGTATTTGATTAATAGGGGTGACTATGTTCAGTGAGCGCTTTCTCCAATTATATAATGATGAGCTGCGTTATTTTCGCGAGGCCGGTCGTCAGTTCGCCTCTTCTCATCCCCAGGTCGCCCAGCATTTAGGCATGCATATCGACGGCGTGCTGGATCCTTTCGTTGAGCGTCTGTTGGAGGGCTCCGCGTTCCTTTGCACCCGCATCCAGGAAAAGCTGAACAATGAGCAGCCGGAATTTGCCCTGCAAATGCTCTCACGCCTGGCGCCGCTGTGGTATACGCCGGTTCCCGCGATCGCCACCGTCGCGATTAAGCCCGATCTCTCTTTTCCCCAGTGGCACAGCCAGGTTGACCTGCCGCGCGGGAGCCGCATGACCCTCAACGATATCTCGCTGAACAACAAACCCGCCACGTTCACCACGGCACGGCATATTAAAGTGCAGCCCGTTGAGATTTCACTGGCGGAATGCGAGATTTTGCCGCCGCACCATTTGCCTGACGGCGCCGCCAGACACATGCAGGATTGCTCGGCCTACGTCAGGATATGCCTGACGACGCACGGCGTGCTTCCCGTCTCGGAGCTGGATCTCGAGCCGCTGCACCTGACGCTGGCGGAAGATACGGTGCGGGCCAATCAACTGCTGGCCGCGTTGCTTAATCGCACCTTGCGCATCGTGCTATGGGCGAAAAGCGACGACCGGCCAATCGTCAAAGTCTTGCAGCCGGACAGCTTGCGCCTGGGCGGCGTCAGCGATGAAGAAGCCTTGTTGCCCACCGTGGTGGGGGAATTGCCCGGCAACCGGCTGATGCGCGAATACTTCGCCGCGCCAAGCCGCTTCTTCAGCCTGGAGCTGCATGGCGTGCAGGATTTTCTGCGCCAATGTGAACGCGTTCACGAGTTCGAGATCTTGTTTGCGCTGGAGCAACGCCCACTCACTCTGATCGGTCGCGTCAACGCCAGGGATTTTCATCTTTTCGCGACCCCGGTCATCAACCTGTATCGCCGCCATTGCTCGCCGGTGCTGCTGACGGATGAGCGCACGGAGCACCAGCTGGTGGTCGATCGTTTGAACACCTCGCTGTATGAGATACACAGCGTAAAACAAGTGAAAGGCATGCTGCCCGACGGCAACCCGGTGATTTTCTCTTCGCTGCAGGCCGACGTGCAGTACGACTGCGAGCGGGAGCCGGCCGGTTATACGCTGCACCGTCGCCGGGAGCCGTCGCCCTCCAAGTACAACAATCCGCACCTGCCCAACGAAGATACCTTCATCGCCATCTCGCCGGGCAAAAGCGGCATCGACATCGACGACATCACGTCGCTCAGCGTCGAGGCGCTGGTATGCGAACGGCATCTGGTGCCGGCGCACCTTCAGCAGCCGCATTTCCAGCTGGAAACTGCGATGCCGATCCACCAGGTGGAGATCGTCCGCTACCCGAGCAATCCGGTCGCGGTGCCGAACATCAGCCAGGCGTGGCAGGCGATCCAGATGCTGGCCTCCAATCCTTTGCGCCATGCGCGCCCCGACGTTCAGGATTGTTCGGCGCTGTTGCGCGACTGGCTGTCGTTGTTCTGCCATCAGGATGACTCCAGCCAGCGCAAGCGCATCGCCAGCATCAAAAACGCCTGGGTGGAGCACCACTTCGAACGCAATCAGGGGCCGGGGCCGCTGGCCTGGATCCGCGGAGCCGAGATCGCCGTCAACTTAAGCGCCAACCATCATGCCGACCACGGCGCCTATCTGTTCGGCAAAATATTGCACCACGCGTTGAGCCAATACGGCGACCTGAACCAAACGTTAAGCATGAAGCTGTTGCTGGATGGGGAAACCCACGCCGACTGGGGGGCGCTCTACTATGGCTGATATGTCGTTGATGCGTGAAACGGCGCTCTCGTTGGAGCCGGCGCCGACGCCGGGGGCGCAAAGCGAAAGCGCGGGCCAGGCCGAAATCCGCGGGCTGTCCAATCGACAGGATTTTTTCGAGCTGCTGCGGCGTATCGAACGCGCGCAGCCGGATGCGCCGCGGCTCGGCGTCTCAAACGATCGCAGCCGCGAAAGGCTCTGCATTACCCAGCCGGCGGATATGGCGTTCGCTTCGCGTGAAATCGCCTCTATCGTGCAGCGCCCTAAGCAAGTGCTGATTCAGGCGCGGCATTTCGGCATGTTCGCCCCCTACGGCCCGCTGCCGATCCATGTGACCGAGCACGCGCGCACCGAAGTCATCGCCAGACGCAACCAGGCGTTCCAGCAGTTCGTCGGCATCGTTAGCCAGCGCTTCGCCGTATTGCACTACCGGGCCTGGGCGCAGCTGAAGGCGATGATCGGCCATGAGCATGACGATGATAAAAACCCGTTCTTGCGCCATTTGCGCCAGACGGTGGGCGTCGATACGGCGCTGACGGTGAACCCGCATATCCAGCGCCTGCGCGAGGCGTACCCCGGCACTTATCTGCCCGGTCGCCGCTCGCTGCGGCAACTCAACAAGATGTTGGCGGCCTATTTCGCCGTTCCCATCACGATTACGCCGCGCTACGCCAAATGGATCGACGACGGCAAGCAAAGCGGCAGCCAAAAGCTGGGCAAGTTGGGCAGCACGCGCATCGGCAGCCGCTTTTTCGATGCCCAGTACGGCGCGCATATTCAGATCGGCCCGCTGGGGGCCCCGCAGTATCAGCAGTATCAGCGCGGCAGCCGGCGGCTGCAGGCGCTGGTGAGCATCTGTCATGACTTTACGAGCCATCAGCTGATGCTGGATGTCAGCCTGCTGATTGCCACGGAGCCGGGCATGGCGGCGCAGCTGGGCGGCAAGTCGCTGAGTAAAGACAGCTGGCTGAAACCTAAGACAGGGACGTTTAGGCAGCTGGTTTATCAATCAACAACTTAATATAAGGAAATTTAAGGTGTATCAACGAGAACGTCTTTTTTCGCGATTGGGCCACTTTGCCTATCAGTCGTTCGTCGAAGCGACCAAGCTGTGCCGAACCTTCAGGCACGAATACGTGGAGCTGGAACACTGGCTGAAAGTCCTGGTGGACAAGGAACGCGGCGACTTGCCGATGATCCTGGCGCACTACGCCATCAACAGTCAGCGCATCAGCGATGCGTTGGATCGCATTCTTCATACCTTGCCTAACCGGACGAATGCGGTGGTGGACCTGTCGACGCAACTGGAAACGGTGGTGGAAAGAGGGCTGCTGATGAGCCAGCTCGCCGAAACGCCGTCCGGCGGGGTGCGCACCATTCATATCCTGGTCGGCATTCTGCAGGATCCCACGTTGCAGCGCAGCCTGTACCGGCTGAGCGACGAGTTCAAAAAACTGCCGATCCCGCAGCTGTTCGACGATTATCCGGCGATTCTGGCGGAGTCCGTCGAGCATGAGGAAGAGGAAGAAGAGGTCTACAGCGCCCACGGCGATGCGCCGGAGGCGTCCGAGACGGTCGATATTCTCGATAAATGGTGCGCCGATCTGACCCGCCAGGCGCGCGACGGTGAAATCGACCCGGTGATTGGCCGCGAAGCGGAGCTGCGCCAGGTGATCGACATCTTGCTGCGTCGCCGGCAGAACAACCCGATTTTGGTGGGTGAAGCCGGGGTCGGCAAAACGGCGGTGGCGGAAGCGCTGGCCTGCAAGATAGCCCAGGGGCAGGTGCCGCCGCTGCTGCAGGGCGCCCGGTTGCTGTCTTTGGATCTGGGGCGCATGCAGGCCGGGGCGAGCATGAGGGGCGAATTCGAATCGCGCCTGAAAGCGCTGATCGACGCCATCGCGCATTCGGCGGTGCCGGTGATCCTGTTTTGCGACGAGGCGCATACGCTGGTGGGCGCCGGCGGGCAGGCCGGCACCGGCGACGCCGTCAACCTGTTGAAACCGATGTTGGCCAGGGGGGCGCTGCGCATGGTGGCGGCGACGACCTGGTCGGAATACAAACAGTTCATCGAGCCGGACGCCGCGCTGACGCGCCGTTTCCAGTACGTGTTGGTTTCTGAACCCGACGAAGAGAATGCGGTGAACATGATGCGCGCCATCGCCCCGCATTTTGCGCAGCACCACAGCGTCAAGATCCGCGAGTCGGCGCTGCAGGCGGCGGTGCATTTGTCGCTGCGCCATCTGCCGTCGCGGCAACTGCCGGACAAAGCCATCAGCTTACTGGACACCGCCTGCGCGCGGGTGGCGCTGAGCCAGCATGCGCTGCCTGAAAAAATCGAGTCACTCGAGGCCGGGTTGGCGGTGAAGCGCACCGAAATGAACGGCCTGCAGGAGGAAAGCAAATTCGACGATCTGGCGCTTACCCGCATCACTGAATTGCAGCAGACCCTCAGCGACATGGAAGGCGAACTGGATGCGCTGCGTCAGCGGCAGGCGCAGGAGCAACAGGCGGTCACCACCTTGCTCGACGCGGAGCGGCAGTCGCCGGAGCGCTTGCCGCAGCTGGCCTCCGAGCTGGGAGCCTTGCAAGACGGCGGCCTGCCGTTGGTGTATCCGTGGGTGGACGACCGCGTCGTGGCGGAGGTGTTGTCGGATTGGACCGGCATCCCCACCGGCCGCATGCTGCAAAGCGATCTGGACAATGCGCTCAATCTCAACCAACTGCTGAGCCGCCAGATATTCGGCCAGCAGACGGCGATCGATGAAATCGCGCAGGCGGTGCGCATCTCCCGCGCCGGCATTCAGGCGCACGATCGGCCATTGGGCGTTTTCATGCTGTCCGGCCCGAGCGGCGTCGGCAAAACGGAGACCGCGTTTGCGCTGGCGGAGGCGATGTACGGCGGCGCGCATAACCTGATCGTCTTCAATATGAGCGAGTTTCAGGAATCGCATACCGTTTCCACCCTGAAAGGGGCGCCGCCGGGCTATGTCGGCTACGGCAAGGGCGGCAAGTTGACGGAGGCGGTGCGCCGCAAACCTTATTCCATCGTCTTGCTCGACGAATTCGACAAGGCGCATCCCGATATCCACGAGGCGTTTTATCAAGTCTTCGACAAGGGCGTGATGGAAGACGGTGAGGGCCGCATGATCAGCTTCCGCCAGTGTTTCATTTTAATGACGAGCAATATCGGCGCCGGCGAAATAGAAGCGACGCTGGCGGAAACGCCGGATCTGAAAACCGAAGCGCTGCGGCCGATGCTGCATGACGTGCTGGCGCGCTTCTTCCCGGCGGCGCTGTTGGCGCGCATGAACGTCATTCCCTACGTGCCGCTTTCTACCGAAGCGATAACCCATATCGCCACCAAACAGATTTCGCGTTTACAACAGCGTTTGCACAAAGAAGTGGGCGTGTCGCTGGTGCTGGAAGGCGACATTCCAGGCTGGATAGCCAAACGCATCAGCGCCCATCCTTCGCGCGGCAGAGCGGTCGAGTCGCTGCTGCAGCAGGCGATTTTGCCGCCCATCAGCAATGAAGTGCTGCAGCGCAAACGGACGGGACAGGAACTGCAGAATATCCAACTCATGGTCGAGAACGATAGTTTAAGTGTTTATTTCGACTGATTTTTAATTTGCCGCCGGCCCGCAAACGCGGGGCGGGGTTCGATATCGGATCAGAGAGGTTGTTATGCCTTTAATCGAAATTGATAACCCGGTGTTAGCCGAATTAAATGCGTTTCCACTCAGCTTCACCACCAAAGAAGGGTTGTCGAGCAACTCGCAATATACGCTCGAATTCGAATGTGAACAGGCGGACGTTGATTATGAATCTCTGCTGGGTCAAGGGATCAGCATTCAAATAGAAAGGCCGGATTTCGGCGCGCGGCCGTTTTACGCTTACGTGATCGGCGCCTCCGATTCGGGGCAGCATCAGGATAAGTTCGTCTATAAGCTGGAGCTGAGCACCTGGCTGTGGTTTTTGATGCAGAACCGCAACAGCCGCATTTTCCAGGATTTGAACGTGCTCGACATCATCGAGCAAATCTTCTCGCGCTACGGTTTTGCCGACTACCGTTTGGATATTCAAGGCACTTATCCGACGCGTGAATATTGCGTGCAGTTTTCCGAAACGGATTTCGCGTTTATCAGCCGCCTGCTTGAAGACGAAGGCATCTGGTATTACTTCGATCACGCCGAGGATAAACACACGCTGGTGATCACCGACCGGCAGAATTTCGACGATCTGGATTTCGGTTACGCCGTGTTGCCGTTCATGCCGGACAGCGAAGAAAACCGCGCCATCCGCGAAGGGATCCAGCGCATCCAGCGTTCACGCAAAGTGCGCCCGAATGAAATCGTGCTGCGCGACTTCGACTTCCAGAACCCGCGTAAAAACCTGCAAACCAAGGTGGAAGAGAGCCGCCTCGGCCTGCAGAACACCCCGTTGGAGTGGTATGACTACGCGGCGGGTTATGTGGATACCGAACGCGGTGAAAACCTGGCGCGGCTGCGCCTTGAAGAAATGCAAAGCGACGGCCATCTGCTGTTTGGCGAGAGCAACGCCGTCGGGCTGATGGCCGGCAAGGATTTCTCCTTGATTTTGCACCCGGACGCCAACCGCAATCGCCGCTTCAAGCTGACTCGCTGCGACTATGTGTTCGTGCAAGACGGCCCGGACAGCAGCAGCGACGGCCGCAACGTCACCTGCCGTTTCAATGCGTTGAACGACGACGTGCCGTTCCGCCCGCTGCGCGAAACGCCAAAGCCGCAGATGCCGGGCATCCAGAGCGCCACCGTGGTCGGCGCGCCCAACTCCGAAGTGCATACCGACAAATTTGCGCGCATCCGCGTGCATTTCCACTGGGATCGCTACAAAACCACCGAGGAAGACAGCTCTTGCTGGATCCGCGTGGTGCAGGCCTGGGCCGGGAAAGGCTGGGGCGTGATCGCCATGCCGCGCGTCGGTCAGGAAGTGCTGGTGACCTATGTCGACGGCGATCTCGATCGTCCGATGGTGACCGGGATTGTGTATAACGGCGACAACCCGCCGCCTTATCAGTTACCTGAATACATCAACTACTCGGGCATGGTGTCGCGTTCGCTGCGCTTCGGCAAGCCGCAGCATGCCAGCCAGTTGACCTTCGATGACAACCGCAACAACGAACGCGTCATGCTGCATGCCGAACGCGATCTGCAAACCACGGTGGAGCGCAACCAGGCCACCGAGGTGGGGATGGACAAGTTCGACATCATCCGCCGCACCTTTACCGACTGGTTCACCAACCACGTCTCTTACAAGGATTACGTCTTCAGCATTACCGGGTTTGACGCCTCGATTAAAGGCGTCAGCGCGTCGATGACTGGCGTCAGCCTCACCGCCACCGGCGTGAGCACCTCGTTTACCGGCGTCAGCACCTCGTTCACCGGCGTGAGCACGTCATTTACCGGCGTGAGCACTTCGTTCACCGGGCTGAGCACCTCGTTCACCGGGCAGAGCACCAGCTGCACCGGCGTATCAAACTCGATGACCGGCGAAAGCAACTCCTTCACCAGCATCAGCAACAGCATGACCGGCGAAAGCAACAGCTACACCACGGTCAGCACCAGCCAGACCGGCAGCAGCACCAGCTTTACCGGCGTCAGCGTCAGCACCACCGGCTCGTCGACCAGCACCACCGGCTGCAGCATCAGCACCACCGGATCGTCGACCAGCACCACCGGCTGCAGCATCAGCACCACCGGCAGCAGCGTGAGCACCACCGGCAGCAGCGTCGGCACCACCGGCAGCAGCGTCAGCAGCACCGGCAGCAGCGTCAGCAATACCGGCAGCAGCGTCAGCAATACCGGCAGCAGCACCAGCACGACAGGGGTGTCGATCAGCTATACCGGCGCGTCACTGTCCGAGACCGGCGTCGATTTGAAAAAAGTCGGGATGCAAAGCAAAAACTAACGAGGCGCGGCAATGAGAATCATACGGCCACAGCAATTGGTGGCGATTAAAGGAAGTTACCAGATCGGGACAGACAGCCGGCTCGGCATCAGCGTCGTGGCCGGATGCTACCTGTCCCGGCCTGAGCACTTCGTGAACGAAGCCGAAATCTGGGAGGCATGGAAGCGCGTGCCGCTCAGCCTGCCGATATTGGATGTTGCCGAGCCGAAGCCGTTCGCCGAATACCTGATCGCCGGCCATGCCGGCATCGGTCAGCCGGTGAAAACGCTGAATGTCAGCGCCGACATCGGCGGGCTGAAGCGCCGTTGGCGGGTCGAGGGCGAGGGACGGCGCGGCGCGATGGAGGTGGAACCCTTCCTCAGCGTGCCGCTGGATCACACCTCCGCCTGGGGCGGCAAAGACAACAAGGAGAACCCGTTTGGCCGCGGCTGCAATGACGGGCTGCGGCCGCTGCTGATGACGCTGTCCCCCGAGGGGACCGCGCAGGAGCGCTCTCCGCTGGCGGCGCCGGCGCCGGTGCCGCACGAGTTTGCGCTGCGCAAGGCGCACATCGATAAGGTGGCGGGCCAGATCGCCGGCAAAGCCTATCTCGAGACGGCATTCCCCGGGCTGCCGGCCAATATCGATCGGCGTTATTTCCAGATGGCGCCGCCGGCGCAGTGGTTGCCGGAAGCGGCGTGGCCGGATCGGGTGCCCTTCGAGCTGCAGGGCGTCGGCGCGCAAAGCGAAGCGATTCGCGGCGAGCTGCCGGCGGTGCGCGGACGGGCGTTCATCCGCCGTCACGATAGCGACAGCCTCGAGGAAATCGAGCTGCAGCGCAAAACGCTGTGGTTCCTGCCCGACAGCGACATCGCTTTGCTTATCTTCACCGGCAATGCGCCGTTGACGCATCTGCTGGACGAGTCCATCGAGTCCGTCATGCTGGCGTTGGATCGCTGCGATGCGCCGCGCTCGTTCGACTATTTCCAACAGGTATTCCGCAAGCGCAGCGACGATGACGCCTCGCCCTTTGAGTTTCTGTTCGATCCGGATCTGATGCCGGCGGAGATGGGGTTGAACGTCATCCAGGCGGTGTCGGATCACCCCAGCGATTTGCGTTACGATCCGTCGCCCACCTCTCTGGGCGATTCCGCCGTGTTCTATCAACGCATCCGCGAGGCGATCGCCTTGCACCAGCAACAAGCGGCGGCGGAGCCCGCTTCCGTGACGTTGCCCGATTTGCCGGATCTTCCCGCCGAAGACGGCAATGACGCGTTTTTCCCCGATAGCGCGAACGTGGAAGGGAAGACTTTCACCGGTTTGCGCTGCGAGGCGCTGTCGGGCCGGCATTTTCTGCAGTGCCGCTTTGAGCGCTGCGATTTCTCGCAGGCTTCCCTCGACGGCTGCACCTTCGAAAACTGCGTTTTTGATGCGGTCAATTTGACGCAGGCGGCGCTGCGCCAGATCCGCATGATCTCGTGCACGCTGCAAAAGCCGTTGCTGGCGGAAAGCGTGTGGCAAGAGGCGGTCTTGGAACGGGTGACGCTGGCGGAGCCTCAGGGGCAAGGGCTGCGCGCCGACCACGTGAAGCTGGATAACTGCGTTTTCGAGCGGGGCGATTTCACCGCGAGCCGCTTTGAACACGCGGCGATCGGCAACGGCATGTTTAATGGCGCGACGCTGATCCGCGCGCAGTTTCTGCAAGGCGAGCTGGACGCGTGCGTGTTTAACCGCTGTCTCGCCGAAGAGGCGGTTGCGCTGGAGATGACGCTCACCAAGAACTCGTTCCTTGGCGGCAACTGGCGCGGCGTGCGCTTCGAACGCTGCCGCGTCGAGAGCCTGACGGCGGGCATGCAGGCGAACTTTTCCCACGCCGTGTTCAGCGATAGCTGTTTCACCAAAGTGGGATTGAAAGCGGCGCGCATGGAGAAGTGCCAACTGCTGTACAGCGTTTTCACTGAATGCAACTTTGACGAGGCCGATCTGACGGCCTGCGCGATCGCCGGCTGCGATCTGGCCGGCGTACGGTTTAAAGACAGCCTGTTGACGCACTCACGTTGGCAAAACAGCAGCGCTCAGCAAGGCCTGTTTTATAACGCCGATCTGCGCGATGCGGAATTTGACCAGTGCAATCTGGCGGCGGCGCATCTGGCGATGACCTGGCAGGACGCCGGCACGCGGTTCAGCGGTTGTCTGCTGGAGCGCGCGTGTTGGGTGCCGCGCAGAATCATTCATGGGGACTATGCGCATGAAAACTGAAAGCCGCGTGATTCAACAGGCGCTGCCTGACCGAGAGGCGATCGAACTGGAGGTCGCCCAGGCGGTGGCGCAGACGCCGCCCATGCCGCGGATCTTCAAGAAACGCCGGTTTCACGATCGCGAGCTGAAAGGGTTGACGCTGAGCGACTGCTTTTTCATCGACTGTCATTTCGAACGCGTCACGTTTGAAGGTTGTGATTTGCGGGCGGTGCGCTTTGAGGGCTGCACCCTGCAGCAGGTCAACGTGGTCGGCGGCAGCCTGATGCGCCTGTCCTTCAACGAATGCCGGTTTGAGAACCTGACGCTGCAACAGGGGCTGCTGTGCAATTTGGCGTGCAACGACACCACGCTGCAGGGGTGTTACGTCGGCGATTGTCTGCTGGATGACTGCGGTTTGATCCGGTGCGAGGTCAACGGCGCGGAAATTGAACGCAGCAGCCTGGGGCATCTGGCCGTGCAGTCCAGCACCCTGACCAACCTGATGTTTCACCAGGACGTGATACAGGACGCCAACTGGTACGCCTGCCAGCTCACGCAGTGCCTGTGGCAGGCGTCGACCCTCGAGCGCCACATCATGGGGAGCTGCCGGCTGGAGACGTGCAGCTGGCAGACGATCGCGGGGCAGGCGCGCATCTGGTTCACCTGCCGCCTGTCGGGCTGCACTTTGGCTCAGCTACAGCTGCAGGGCGCCAGTTTTCACCGTAGCGAGCTGGAGGGGTGTTCGTTCGCCGACAGCGATCTGACCTCGGCGATCTTCGCTGAAGCGCAGGCGCTGCGCTGCGATTTCGAGCGCGCGACGCTGATCCTGGCGCAGGGGCAGAAGGCCCGGTTCAGCGAATGTGCGATGGGCGGCGCCAACTGGGGGCGCGCCATCTTGCCGCAAGCGGAATTCAGGGCGTGCGATCTGGCGTTAGCCAATCTTGAGCAGGCCGAGCTGCGGGAAGCGAACCTGATCGAACAGCCGTTGACCGCCGCTCAGCAACAGAGCGCTCGCCTGCATGGCGCGCAGCGTCATCGCGCCGAAAACGTGCCGCTTACCGCCGATCCGTTCTTGAGCGCGATCGACGCCTGGTATGCGCATCAACAACCGGGGCCGCGGCAACCGTCGTATCAACGGCCAACAGGAGTAAGCAGATATGTATAAATCCAGAAGAGAGCATCAGAAGGTCTATGCCAACGCCAGGGTGACGCCTTTGCAGTTGGTGCGCAGCGCTCCGCTTCCCGAACAAGGGGGGCGCAAGGTGGTGACGCTGGCGGCCGACGCCAACGGCGGTCTGTATGTCGACGGCATGCGCGCGCATTGTCTGGCGGTCGCCACCAGCTGCCTGGTTCAGCCGCTGGCGGGCGATCGCGTTTGCGTCATCGCCGACGGCGACAAGTTGGTCATCACCGAGATCCTGTCGCGGCAACAGGCGAACGCCGTTATGACGCTGGACAGCCGCTGCGCCAACTTGCGCATCGTGGCGCCGGAGATAGAGCTGCAGGGCGGCAAGCGGCTGACGCTGCGCAGCCCGCACTTCACGCTGCTGACGCGCAGCAGCCGTTGGGTTGCCGAAACGCTGCACCAAATCTCTCAACGCCTGTTTGTGCGCAGCAAGCACGCGAGCCGGCGGGTGGAGGAAACCGACGAGGTGCTGGCGAAGCACATCATTCAGGATGCGCGGCAATCCCTCGTCATCAACAGTGAAATTGGTTCCCTGAAGTCTTCGGCGGTGCTGAAGATCGACGGTGGCCAGATACATATGGGGTAAACCACCATGACTGCAGCCAATACCAACATGGGCGGGATCGGCTTTGCCGGCTGTGACCCGATGGTACCGGTGCCGGGCCCGAACACTTCGCCCAACAACACCGGCACACCGAATGTGGAAAACTGTTTCATTTGCGGCGGCAATGAACAAAACCTCGGCACCATTCGCATGGCCACCGCCGATTCGGGCGGGGTGATCGGCGCCGCCTCGGGGACGCATTCGGCCCAGGCGCAGCCGGTGCAGGGATCGTCAAAATATTTCTCCGGCGGCATGCCGGTCACGCGGCTAGGTGATTCCAGCACGACGAACAACAACAACATGGTCTGCACTCAGGTCGCGCCGAGCCAGACCAAATGTTTCGTTAATGCATAGGAGTTCAGCATGGTGAAAACGCTCCGGGGGATTGCGACAGGGGGACTGTTGGCGGTGGGGATGCTCGGCGGATGCAGCTGGTTTTCTCACGATGAGGCTGCGGATGCGGGGCGTCGGTTGCGGTTTATCGACGTCGAGGTGACCGCCAACGACAACGTGAACCCGAATGCCGCCGGGGAGGCGCAGCCGGTCAAGGTGTGCGTGATAGAAACCAATCGATCGGGGTGGATGCCTGAGGGAATTGGCGACGGCGCCCCTTGCCGCGAGACGGCGCCGTCGGAAGGGGCGCTGAGCCGGCACCAGAGCATTTTGCAACCGAGGGAGACGTTGCGTTATCGCTTCGAGGTGCCGGCGGGGCAAGAGCGATGGGTCGTCGTCGGGGCGGAGTTTCAGCAAATCAGCGGCGTGTTGCCGCTCGCCGAGCAAAAGTCCCCTGCGCAGGCTGATTCGCAAATGAAGGTGATGGTGGGGATGACGTCACTCAGCATAGTGACTAACGACAAAATGGATGAATGACATGTTACCTAAACAACGCGTCGCCTGGGTAGAAGGCATGTTGATGGAACCGCAGCATTTCCAGCAGCAGGAACGTTTTTTCGAGCACTTGATTGAAGCGCGCTTGCGCAGCGTCGAAACCTTCACCTGGGGGTTCCTGACGCTGGAGATCGACAACGGGCTATTGGAACAGGGCAAGTTTGCGCTGAAGAAAGCCAAGGGCGTTTTCCCCGACGGCACGGCGTTCAGCATGCCTGAGGATATTCCGCTGCCGCCGCCGCTGGTGCTGGGAGAAGGCTGCCAGGGGAAAGTGGTGTGCCTGTCCGTGCTGATGGACATCGCCGGCAATGCCCAGATCGATCTTATCCAGGATGCGCGAAAAAGCAGCCGTTTTCGCACCATGGACGCCGAGGTGCCGGATCGCAACCACGGCGTCAGCCTGGAGGGGACCCCGCGCGTGTGCACGATGCAACTGGGCAGCCTGGTGACGCGGCTAAGCCTGGAGGACGCGGTCAGCAGCGCGGAAAGCGTGCTGCCGGTCGGTTTCGTGCGCGAGCTGACCAGCGATCGTCGGGTGCTGCTGGATGAGCGCGCCTTGCCGCCGATGCTGGATTTCCGCGCCATCGGCTGGCTGCCCGCGTTCACCACCGAATTGCTTGGGCTGATCAGCCAGCGTCTGGAGTCGGTTTTCCGCCCGGACGTGCATATGACGATCGGCGGGCTTTCCGAGCTGCTGGAACTGCTGTTGCTGCAAACCTTGAGCGAGTTCAATTTGCGCATCAGCCAACTGCTGGCCAGCCCGCAGGTGCATCCTGAAACCCTGTTCGACACGTTGCTGAGCCTGCTGGGGCGGCTCAGCATCATTCCCGGCGGCGAACGCCTCTGGGATCGGGCCGATTTGGTGTATCTGCACGATGAACCGCACAACTGCTACTTCCAGCTGTTTGCCTCGATTCGCCGCGCGCTGTCGCTGGTGATCGAAGCGCCGGCGGTGGCGTTGCCGTTTATCGATCGCGGCGACAGCATTTATCTGTGCCCGAACGACTCGCAGCTGCGCCTGGAGAAACTGGTGTTCGCCGTCAGCTGCGGTTTGTCCATCGAGCATCTGCGCTCGTATTTCCCCGCGCAGGTCAAACTGGGGCCGGTCGAGAAAATCATTCAGCTGATCGATCTGCAATTACCGGGCGCTCGCTTGCTGCCGATGGCTTCGCCGCCGCGGCACATACCGTATTACCCGAACAGCATCTATTTCGAGGTTGATCATGCCGACCCGATTTATAAGGAAATGATGGCCGGCTCGGCGATGGCGCTCAGCATCGTGGGTGATTTCCCCGACCTGCGTTTTGACGTCTGGGGATTAAGGCAAGGGAGGGTGGGATGAACGAATTCGAGAGAAAAATACGCGAGGCGATGGCGGTAACGCGCAACAACGCGACGCCGCGCCTTCCCGCGTCCGGCTCGGTGGGCAAAACGACGGCGGAGATCGCCGCGCTGTCCTTCGGCGCGCGGGCGCTGGCCGCCAAGCTGCGGCCGGGAAGCGCCGGGGTGGCGACGCCCCCCGAACCCAAGCCTTATGAAGCGGAAAGCGTTGCGCCGGAAAGCAGCGAGCCCGCGCCGGGCGAGCGCCCGGCCGAGGCGGCGCCGACCTCGAGCGGGCTGTTCGGCCGCGCCGCGCTGAGCAAGCCCGGCGTGATGATGGGCCATTGGGACAACCCGCTGATCGCCGCCGCTATCCCGGTCCTGCTGCAGGTGGAGCGGGTGCGCGATCAGAAACAGCTGAATCCGGGCGCGGTGCGCGCGCAGATCGTGCGTGAGATCCAACAGTTTCAGCAGACGCTGCTGGCGGATCACATCGCGCCGAGCGATGTGGACAAGCTGGCCTATCTGCTGTGCTCCTACGTGGATGAGTGCTGCATGAGCACGCTCGAATCCGGCGAACTGAATCTCAGCCTGCTGGTGGAGTTTTATCGCGACGCCTGGGGCGGGGAAAAGTGCTTCGAGCACCTGCAGGCCTATCTGGCCGCCTCGCCGCGCAACAAGGAGATCCTGGCGTTTTACGATCTGATCCTGTCGCTGGGCTTCGAAGGGCAATACCACGTGATGGAACGCGGCGCGGTGCTGTTGGCCGACGTGCGCAACCGTCTTGACGGCTATCTGTACAGCCAGAACCCGACGCAGACGCTGGCCGATGCCGAGCCGAGCAACGTGGTGCGCAAGGCGACCCGCATCACGCCGCTGAAGCTGCTGTGCTACGGCCTGGCCATCGCGCTGCTGGCGTATGCCTCGGCCGCCTGGTATCTGCACGATCAGTCCCGCGCGCTGCGCAACGCCATTTTGGCCTGGACGCCGCCGCAGCCGCGCAAAATCAACATCATGGAGACGCTGCCGCAGCCGCTGCCGCAAATCCTCAGCGAAGGGTGGCTGGAGGTGCGCGCCGATCCGCGCGGCTGGCTGTTGATCTTCACCTCCGACGGCGCATTCGCCACCGGGCAGTCGAAGCTGTCGGAAGAGTTTAAAAAGAAACGCAACATTGAGCGTTTGGGGGAAGCGCTGGCGCCGTGGCCGGGCGATCTGGAGGTCATCGGGCATACCGACAACAAACCGTATCGCAACACCTCCAACAACTCCAACCTAAAACTGTCCGAGGCTCGCGCGCAGACGGTCGCCGACAAGCTGCGCGAATCCTTGGCCAACAGTAAATACAACCGCACCGTGACATCGGTCGGCAAGGGCGATCAGGAGCCGCTGGACGACAACGCGACGGAAGAAGGGCGCCGCCGCAACCGCCGCGTGGACATCCTTTGGAAAATCGGCGAGAGGGAGATGGCTTCACCGTCTGCAACGTTAAATCAGGCAGGGGTAGCCGCCGAGGTCCCCGAGGATAACTAAGACATCCGCCGGCGTAGAGATAATAAGGAAATTATATGATACGTAGATCATTCATATTGGTGATTGCCTTGCTGCTGTGTGCGGTGGTGTGGTGGATTGGGCCGTTGATCGCCATCGGCACCTATCGGCCGCTGCTGTCGGTCTGGGTCAGGGGCATCATCATCACGCTGATCCTGTGCTGGGCGCTGTGGCCGTTCGTGGCGACATTCTTATCCTGGGTGTTCCGCCACGCGCGAGCGCCGGCCCCGGCCAAACGCAAGACCGCCCAGCGAGATCGCGTGACCTCGCGCTTTTACGACGCTTTGCGCACCTTGCAGTACGTCGGCACGGCGAAGCAGCGCACCCCTTGGCAGCGCTTCAAATACCGCCTGACGCGCCGTTACGTCAGCGAAAAGCCGTGGTTTCTGGTCATCGGGCCGCCGGGCAGCGGCAAAACCTCGCTGATCGGAGAAAGCGGCGAACGCTTCTTGCTGGCCGAGCACTATGGCCTGCAGCAGACGGTGGACGTCGGGCCGACCCAGGATTGCAACTGGTGGCTGGCGGAGAATTCGGTGTATGTCGACACCTCCGGCGAATGGCTGCAGTTGAACGGCCTGGGGGAAGAGGGCGCCAGGGCGCGCGACACCCTGTTCAAACTGATCCGCCGCCATCGCCGCCATCCGGGCATCGACGGCATCATGCTGTGTCTGGATGCGCGTTGGTTGCTGCACGCCTCGCTGACGGAGAGAAAGTCGGTCGCCGACGCGCTGCGCGTGCGCCTGCTGGAGATGGCCTCGTGGTTCCGCAGCGAGCTGCCGGTCTATCTCACCATCAGCCACCTCGATCAACTGGTCGGCGGCGAGACCTTCCTGTCCATGCTGGGCGACGATCTGTTGCAAAAAGGCATGGGCTTCAGCCTGAACCGCGCCGAACAGGGAGAAACCCCCTTCGAGCAGTATGAAACCCTCTACCGGGAGATGGTGGCGCGCGTCAGCCATCACGTGCTCGAACTGTTGCACGATGCGCCGGACGGCCAAAACCGCCAACAGCTGCTGTTCTTCACCGAATCGCTCGGGTCGCTGGGCAACCCGCTGTATTCCCTGTTAGAGCAGATCTTCCCGCAAACGCCGGTGGGCTACGCCTGCCATCTGCAGCAGGTGTGGCTGGGCAGCACCATCGCCTTGCCGCCGCAGGGGGCGATCTACAACGCGGAAGCGGCGGATATCTATGAAGCTCGCCCGACCGGGCGCATTTATCACCCGGAGCTGGATTACGCCCGGCAAGAACGCGGGGTGATGCAGCAGTCTTCGCACGCCAGGCCGCTCGGCAGCCGCATGAGCTCCCTGGGCCGCTATGTGCTGGTGCTCATTCTGTTGGCGGTCTCGTTTAACCTGCTGGCGATGCGTTACCTGTGGGAGAGCGATTACATCTCCTACATTGCGGCGCGCTTCGATGAGACAAAGCGCATCGTGCGCGAAATTCCGGTGACTAACCGCGTCAGCGACGATGTCATTTCCGCCTATGAGCAGCTGGGGTACATGAACGCGCAATTGGGCGGCGAAGTGTCGCCGGTGCCGAATCCCTATTTCGAGCACAAGCTGATCAACAGCGCGGCGCAAAAAACCTACCAACGTCATTTGCTGCAGATCTTCTGGCCGGCGGTGGAAAACTATATCGCGGACGAACTCAAGAATGACGTCTCGGCGTCCAACAAGGACGTCTACGGCACCCTGAAAGTGTACCTGATGATGGGCGAACCTTCGCATCGCTCCGCCGAAGCCTTGGTCGACTGGTTCATGGCGCGCTGGGAAACCTTTATGCCGCAGGGTTACACCGACATGAACAAAGGCATCTTCGCTTACCATCTGCGGGAGATGTTCTCTTTGCCGGACGCGCCGGTCATGAAGATGAACGGCGATCTGCTGCGCCTGGCGCGGGTGAAAGCGATGAACATTCCGATGCAGGTGCGGGTGGTGCGCCGCATCGAAGAGAAACCGTTGCCGGCGGCGATCAACGATATTTCGTTAGCCGACGCCGCCGGGCCGAACGTCTCCTTGATGCTGCGCCGCAAGAGCCAGGCGACGGTCACCGATACCGCCGTGCCGGGGTTCTATACCCGCGCCAGCTATCGCGACGTTTTCCTGGCGCAGCTCGATGACGCCGCCAAGGACATGATCGAAGAAGAGTCCTGGGTGCTGCGCGACAGCGCGGAAGGGAAAAACGCGGTGAACTCGCTGGCCTCGGCGCAGAAGCTGGCCGACGAGGCGAGGAAGCTATACCTCATCGAGTATGCCGACAAATGGGATGCTTTCATGCGCGACGTGCGCGCCCGGCCGGTCAACGGGCTTGAAGATGCGGCGATCCTGGCGCGTCAACTGTCCGACCCTTCTTCCCCGCTGGCCAATCTGGTGCGCTTCGCCGCGCGCGAAACCAGCATGACCGGCACCAACCAGGGCGATGCGGCAAGCTGGTTCGATCGCCAGCGCAATCGCATCGAGCAGCAGCGGCGCGACATCCTCGGCGAGATTTCCGGCGAGCGCGCGCGTTTTCGTCTCACGCCGGAACGCGCGGTGGAAGATCGCTTCGAGCTGCTGCGCCGTCTGGGCTATCAGCTGTTACAGACCACCAACGCCAGCAACGATCCGCTGAGCCGCAGTTTCGAAGCGCTGTACAGCCAGTTGACCACCTTGTCCACCTCGCTGCGCGGCGGCCAGGTGGTGCCCGCCGGAGGCACGCTGAAGCGTCTGCAGTTGGATGCGGCGCGCCAGCCGGAACCGGTGCGCAGCGTGATGATGGATCTGTTGCAGGTCGGGGACAGCCAGACTATTCAGCAGAGCCAAAAGAACCTGAGCAAAGGCGCTTCGTCGCTGGCCTCCGGCTTGTGCAAGAGCAGTATCAGCGGGCGTTATCCGTTCTCGCGCAACGCCAGAGCGGAGGTCGGCATCGAGGACTTCTCGCGCATGTTTGGCCAAAGCGGCGCGATGCAGCAGTTCTTCGATGAGAACCTGGCCCCTTATGTGGACGTCAACGCGCAGAAATGGAATGCCAAACCGGGTTCAGAGGGGATCGTCAATGCCAGCACGCTGGGCGCGTTTGAAAATGCCCGCCTGATCCGCGACACCTTCTTCACCGCCGGCGACAAGCTGTCCTTCTCCATGTTCATCAGGCCGTTGTCCCTGACGCCGACCATTACGGAAGCGACCCTGGATATCGATGGGCAGGTGATTAACTACAGCCATGGCTTCAGCCAGCCTACCCGTATCGATTGGCCGGGCCCGAAAGGCGGCAGCTATGTTCGACTCACCTTCCGCACCGGCACCGGCCAGATCCAGGTCGCCAGTTTCGACGGGCCCTGGGCCTTGTTCCGGATGTTCGACGCCAGCAATCCCGTGCCGCTCGCCAGCGACAGGCGAGAGCTGACGATGTCGATGTCGTCGGTGGTGGGCGTGCTCAAACTGGAATTGCGCTCGACGATGAAAGATTTCCCACTTTGGTCACGGGCGTTGCGAGGATTCTCGTGCCCGAAAGCGATGTAAACACAACCGTAAAGAGGTGATAAACATGTTAGATCCAGCAAAAATTTTAGAAACCATGAAGGCCGGCGGCAATTTGGGTACCAATTCCCAATCGTCGCTGAGTCAACCGTTTATGCAAGGCGTCAGCAATATTCAAATGTCGGGGCCGGATGCGGCCAAGTCGGTCATGAGTAATGTGACAAAATCTTGCGATGATATGTTCGGCAATATGAAGGGCATTTTTAATGGTCTGCAATCGAATGTGAACGCACACCAAAAAATGCAAACGAGCGAGCAGCCGAAAGATTTTAATGTTTCCATGGACGATCTTCGTCCGGCGATTGCGAAAGGGTTCCCGCACGAAATGGCGGACTTCTTTTCCAAAGTGCCGAAACTGTAATCAAAAACTCGATGGATAAAATACCGGGAGGCGGAAATGCCTCCTGGTATTCACAAGGAGTGTTGCGATGATCTATGACTGGATGCTCAAAAACGCCAATAAACGCATGGGTTTTTTTATCATGGTGATACCCAGCCTGTTTTTTTGGATATTGGTTTTTCTGACCTTATCTATTTTTTGATTCTTTGGTGTAAAAAAAAGCACCCGCGAAGGTGCTTAAAATGAAGCGAATTAAAAAATAGGAAGGGATGATTATGAGTTGTTATTACAGTTTAGAGATGATCTGCAATCCGCTGGAAATCAGCGCATCGACGGCCAGACCAATACCTTTACCGATGGTGCCGACAACGGTTTTGGCATCCGGGTTAACACCGGCAATCGCGGAAATGGTATCAATACCTGTACCTACCGCACTGCCAATCAGTGTGCCTACGTCACCAAAAAAACCAGCACCGTTAACTTGTTCAATTTCTACTGCGGATAGTTCTTTCATGATTGAAACTCCTTTTTCAGTTAGCCCTTTACTTCAGGCAATTTCATTATTGCAAATCAGGTCATTTTTTCAATAAAACTCGTGCTGTTTTTTTATACTATTGTGTTTTTTGTTAGATTGATTTTGCATCGTTAGATTATATATTGCCGAAACCTGGGTTTTTATATCTTACTCGCCTTGAACGGCGGCGGTTTTATGAGGTTATTATTTTAAATCGGAATGATATATACCAGAAGGGAGACCTTATGAAGGTATTGACGACGCCGGAAAGACCTTTCCGGTATGATGAGCTTGCGGATAAAATCATCCGGGAGGCCAGGAGCCGCTTGGGCTGCGCCGTTCTGCGGTTTTTAGACTGCATGATCTTGGGTTATGGCCCGCCGGTGATAGTCTTTGATATCTATAATAATCACGGTAAGTTGCAAACGTTCAAAGTCATTCTTCCTCTTGGGAGCGACAAGCAGCTAAAAAAAGATCACCTCGGGTTGGTTTCCTGCCTGGAGGCTAAAAAATTGATGAGGATAAAAAAAATATAAATCATCCCGCTCGTCAACGATGCCGCGTTATCTTTCTGCGCTGCGCATCACTCCTGAAAAATCGTTACTCCTACCAGGCATTTCTTGCGCGGGCGGCCGATGGGTTCGCCTTCTTCTTTTTTGTTGCCGTCGACATGAAAGGGCGGGAATCACATACTGCCATAAAGTGTAGCTTTTTTTTATGCAATTTTTTTACAATAAAATGAATATGGTTATACTCTGTTTAATAGGGTCTGCGATGACCCCGCCGCCTCGTGTGAAAAAAGCATTATCCTGCCTTTATCATAAGTAAATTCCTAATGCATAAACGGATTCTCTTAACAATCAATGTCACGCAATGTTATGTTCTATATTATGTGTTTTTTCGATATTTATCTGGATATATTGCGCTCTTGGAGTAAAATTAACGTATCAGAGAAAAATCTTAGCACCGTGATGCTGATGGCAATGATGCCTTATAAATATACCTTACGATAACAATTTCCCTTGCGAAGCGCGGCAGCTTACCGCGTCTTGCTTTTGTATGCTCTCCAGGGCAGATGATTTATATAACCCTATATATAAAATGCACTTTTGCGAGGCAAGGTCTTTTTTGCTTCGCCTATAACGCTTTTTTATTAAAAAGCACGTTAAAACAAAAAATAATCACAGCAATGATATTGCAGTAAGGAGAGTGAGCAAGCGTAGTCAAAAGGGAGGTTTGTTAATGGAGCGCGTCAATATCGCTATTGTGGATAAAAATCAATTCTTCAAGCTGGGGTTGAGTCTTGCCTTGCAAGAAGGTTTTCTCACGAATGGCATTAAGGCCAAGATCACGGGAGAAGAACGTGCCAACATCATATTCAGGGCGCCGGACAAGCGGGTGTCCATAAATTTTTGTCATACCCAGCTTTTGCAGGGCAACTTTTCTTCTATTCCGCTCTATTTTTCAATATTGGAGCATAAAAAGACATTCCCTAAAATTCATTGCAATTTGGAAGCCGGAAGTATTACGCGCAAAGACAGCGTGGCGGCGATCGTGGACAAGGTCATGTTCTGCTATCGCAAGAAAAATAGTTTGGTTTCAAGCTATTGCCCGCGTTGTCGTACCCAGTTGACCTTTAGCGAGGGGAAAGTGTGCCGTTTAATCCATCTGGGCTATTCACAAAACCAAACGGCGATGTTGCTCGGCATCAGCCCGAAGACGGTGAGTATTCATAAACGTTCGGCCATGAGAAAACTGAACATTGATAATAATATTGAATTCTTGCGCTGGTTAAAAATGCACAGCGACTCTTGTTAATCAGGGAAAGGAAGCGAACGGTCCGGCGCCGTATTATCAGCGGCGCTGAGCGGTCATCTTTTATTGATTTCCGCCCGGCATGGAATCGGTTTTATAGGGAGATAAAACATGGCTGTCTTTGTGAGAGAAGCGGTTTCTCATAATCATTTCAAATTATTGCAAGAGCTTTATGGCAGAGATTTGGGCGGGGAGCGTTTCCTGCACTGGAAGCATTTGCTCGATCCGCATTGTGGGGCGCCGATGGAAAAAACAGGCATATTTTACAAGGATCAAGAGCGTTATCTCGGGATGTTTGTATCCAGTTTTTATCCTTTTAAAATCAATGAATTATCCTTTAATGTCAATATGCTTGGCGATCTTGGGATCCACCGTCAGGTCAAATCCTCCACCGTCTTGAAAGATTTTTTCCTGCAGGCCAGGCGTTCGGATGTGGCGGCGGATATCTGCTTTTCCGATGACAGGAAGATCAGGGTTTATGAAAAGATTTTTAGAAAGTATTTAACGACCAATACGCAAATCTATCCCTTCGTCGAATTAACCTTAAAGCCTGATAAGTTTATGGCCTTTCGTTTTACCGAGGGCGACCAAGCGCGGCAGGCCAGCTTTATCAATAATCTGGGGCGAGAAAAAGATCATCGCGCATTTGAATATATTGAAAAACATCCTCTGTATCATAAAATTCATTATATCAATAAAGGCAATCTCTACGCTGTGATTGGCTGTTCCAGTGAGTGTGCCGAACTTTTGGATATTTCCAATCCTTCCAGGGAGTGTTTTTCCTGGGCCATCGGCGTTTGTCGGCACCTGCATAGCCGTTGCAAAGTGATGATCCCTATTGGTTTTTACAAGTCGATTTGCGCTCAGGCGGCGGAGGTCATTGCAGAAAAGCGCATCAACATGCTGATCGGTTATTACTCAGAAAAGATAAGCGAGCTGATGCCGAAAGAGGTTTGGGTATGCCGCATGGATCGCCGTTAAGCAGGGCACGTGTATTCTAAATGGAGTGTTTGTCATGGAAGAGATTCCTGTATCACCCTATTCAAAAGTTTTTATCGATGAATATGACCGCCATCCAGAGGGCTGTAATTACAACGTATTGGTGCTGCAGCGTATTGAGGGCGCGCTGGATCCCATCAGATTACAAGCTGCGCTGAATGCGCTGGTGCAAGATCATGTCCTGCTGAACAGCCATATTCATGAACGGAATGGTGAGCTGTATTGGCGTCGCAATGACGCAATCCATCCTTTGCAGCATTACACGGACCGCACGCTGCTGACCCAAGTGATTCGCCAGCCCTTCGACATTTACCGCGGGCCGCTTTATCGTTGGGCGCTTTTCGCCGAGGGGCCGGGGCGCTATACCCTGGCGTTGGTGGGCCATCATCTGGTGATCGACGGCGCGTCTTCCGACGAGTTTTTCTCATTGGTGAGCCAGTACTATGGTCAACAGCGGCTATCGACACGCCTCGAGGCGGCCGAGATTACCGCCATCAACCGGCAGCTGCAGCACGAGGTGGAACAACTGGCCGCCGATGGAGCGCTGGCGCACTGGCGGGCCGAAGCGGCAAATTTGGGCGCGATAGACGTGCCCTTTGAGAAAAGCGGCGCCGTGCGAAACGATGAGGCGGCCGAGCTGCGTTTCCAGGTGCCCAAAGCGCAATGGAAAGCGCTGAAACAGGGCGCGGGAATACGGCGAATGAATGACTTTCTGGCGTTGCTGGTGCTGTGGGGCATCTTGATGGCGCGCAGCGGCAATCAGGAAACGGTCTATATCAGCTATCCGGTGTCGATAAAAAAGGGGCAAAGATTTGCGCTTGGCGGGCATGTCAACACCAGCGTGATGCCCCTCTCGCTGCGTGACGGCGAAGGCTTCGCCGCCGTTTATCAACGCGCGATGGCGTTTATTACCGCCGCGGCGCCGCACTCGCGCCAACGGTTTAACCAACTGCCCACGCAACAGGTGGTGCAGGCGCTGGGTATCCGCGCGATGCCGATTTCCTTTGCCCAAACCAACCTGCGCGATGCGGCATTGGCGCTGGCCGATTGCGCCACTTCGCCGTTGTTTGAAGCCAACCACGATATGGCCAGCGCGTCGCTTTCCCTGGAATATGAGGATCGGGCCGACAGCGATGCCTTGCAGTTCCGGCTGCGTTTTCGTCAGGACATGTTTGACGAAGATGACATGCGCGACTGCGCGAAACATTTCATGCGCTTGATGCAAGCGGCGATGCGCGCGCCTGACGCGCCTTTACGCCACCTCGCCTTTTATCCCGCCGCCGATATGCCGCCAGATGATGACGCGGCCCCCGCGTTGCCGAGAGAAACCCTCAGCGCCCGGTTTGAGGCGATCGCGCTGCGTTATCCGGATAAGATTGCGCTGGAGTTTGAGGGGCTGCATGTCAGCTACCGTGAGCTGAACGGCATGGCGAATAGCCTGGCGCGCGAAATTACGCTCCGCTACCAAGCGCTGACCGGGGGCGCCCCCCTGGCGGACACGCTGATTGCGCTGTACAGCGAGAAAAGCCTGGAAATGGTGGTGGCGCTGTTGGCGGTGCTGAAAACCGGTGCGGCCTATGTGCCGCTCTCCTGCAATTATCCTCAGGCGCGCATTCGGCATATTCTCGAAGAAACGCGCGCGCCGGTGCTCATCGCCGGGGAAAGCCTGCAGTCGGCCGCCGAGGCGCTGGCGGCGATGATGCCGCACGCCGTGTCCGTCCTCACGCTGGGCGATCTGAACCGCCTGCCGCACGAGCGGCAGAATCTGCCGGCCGTCACCGGCGCCGACCGGCTCGGCGCGGTGATCTATACCTCGGGATCGACGGGGATCCCGAAAGGCGTGATGCTCGAGCAACACGCGATGTGCGGGTTGGCGACCGCGTCCGGCATCGCTGTCACGCCCGATGATGTGCTGCTCTTCCTCTCGAGCCCGGCGTTCGATGCGGCGACGTTCGAGGTGTGGGGCGCATTGCTCAACGGCGCCAAATTGGTCGTCGTGCGCGACACGGAGGATATCGCCGGCGATGTGCCGCAGCTGGAGGCCTTGCTGCGTCGGCAGCAGGTATCGATTCTGTGGGCGACGCGCAGCCTGTTCGATCATCTTTACCTCAGTCACCCCGACCTGTTCGCCGGGCTGCGCTGTCTGCTGGTGGGCGGGGAGGCGCTGACCGCCACGCTGATGCAGCGCCTGGTGCGGCAAGCCAACCGCCCGCAGCAGGTCATCAATGGCTATGGCCCGACGGAATGCACCACGTTCACCACGATGTACGCCATCGCGGCGGACGAAACCCGCAGCAGCATCCCGATTGGGCGAGCCATACCGGGGCGCGAACTTCATGTGCTGGATCGCTGGCTGCAGCCGTTGCCGCCAGGGCTGGCCGGCGAGCTGTATATCGGCGGAGACGCGCTGGCGCGCGGCTATCTCAACCAGCCGCAGCAGACGCAAGAGCGTTTCATTACGCTGAACGGGCGACGCTTGTATAAAAGCGGCGATCGGGTGCGAGAGTTGCGCGACGGCAATCTGGAGTATCTCGGCAGAAACGATTGCCAGGTGAAAATCCGCGGTTTCAGAATTGAACTCAGCGAAATAGAAAATACGATCAATGCGCTGGAGGGCGTCGAGAAATGCGTCGTGGTGGATGTCGTCCATCGCGATAGCAAGCGCCTTGCCGCTTATGTGCTGATGGCGCGGGGCGAGCCGCTGGATCCTGCCGATTTGCGCGCCCGGCTGGAGCGGATCCTGCCGGATTACATGGTGCCGTCCAGCTATGTCGCGCTCGACGAGATACCGCTGACGGTGAACGGCAAGCTGGATCGCACGGCGCTGCCCGCTCCGCAATTCGCGCAAAGCGAGCGATATGCCGCGCCGCAGAATGCGCTGGAGGCGTTGATTTGCGCCCTGTGGGCGGAGATCCTCGGCGTTGAACGGGTTGGGGTGGATGACGACTTCTTTCGTCTGGGCGGCGATTCGATCCAAAGCATCGTGTTCACCAGCGAATTGAGCAAGTCGGGCTATCACAGCAACTCGCGTGCGGTGTTCGAAACCCGGAATGCGCGGGCGCTGGCCAAGCGCATCTTGCAGCAACGGGACGCGATTGCGCCGCTCAATGAACAGGGCGAGCTGCAGGGCGAATTCGAATTGCTGCCGATTCAGCGCTGGTACAACGAGCAGCCGCCGCAACATCGCGCCTTCTTCAACCAGACTTTTTTGGTGCGGGTGCCGCCGATGTCCGCCGAGCGCGTGGCCGATCTGGTGAACGGGCTGGCGTCGCGCCATGACATGCTGCGCGCGCGGTTTAGCGCCGACGATGCCGGCGCGCTGGTCGCGCAGCGCTATCTGTCGGTGGCCGACGGCGGCCCTTCATGGGGATACTATGACCTGGCGCTTTGTCGCCAAAGCCGCGCCGAACTTCTGCATCAATGGCAATCGGGGTTTGATCCGGTAGAAGGGCCGCTGTGCCGCTTGGTCTACATTTTCGACAGCAGCGCGCCCGGCTACGCGTTGATGTTCTGCGCATTCCATCATCTGATCATCGACGTGGTGTCCTGGCGCATCATCGTCAGAGACATGCGACGGTTGCATCAGGGCGAATCGCTGTCGGCGAAAGGCACCAGCTACCGGCAGTGGGGCGAGACGTTAAGGCACTACGCGGCGAGCCGGCATGACCAATGCGCTTACTGGTTGGCGATGATCGCCGGGCAACCCGATTACGCCACGCTCAGCGAGGGGGCGCAGAGTCCGGCGTTTTGCCGCTTAGAGTGCGACGCGGCGTTGACGACGCTGTTGATGGACACCTGTCATCAGGCCTACCGTACCTCGACCCGCGATGTGTTGCTGGCGGCGCTGGCGCCGGTGCTGCAGGCCTGGCATGGCCGTGCGGACAGTTACCTGACGCTCGAACACCATGGCCGCGATATCAATGACGATAAGATCCAGCTCGACGACACCGTCGGCTGGTTCACCGCCTTACTGCCTTTGCGCATCACCGCGCATCAGAGCCCAAAACACACGCTGCGCGCCATCAAGGACACATTAAGAAAGATGCCGGATCACGGCATCGGCTATTCGGCGCTGAAATACGGTTCAGCGTCGGACGACGAAGCGATAGCCTGTCTGCGGCGCCACCGCTTGCCGGCCATTTCATTCAACTATCTCGGGGTCTTTAACGAACAGACTGACGACGCCTTGTGGGCCTTGATCGACCAAACGGCGGATCTGGAAAACGGCGCGCTGCCGGCGAGCGACAATGTGCTGGATCTGGTGCTCTACGTGCACGGCGACCGGCTGAGCATCGTGATGTCGGGCTTATTGCCGCAGGCGACGCTGGCCCGGATCGGTTCGCACTATAGGGCGAGCGTGTCGGCGCTGGTCGAACACTGTTGCCACGAGGCGAGCCAGGGCGTTCGCCTCGCCAGCCCGGGGGACTTCCCCCATGCCGACGTCAGCCTCGCCGAGTTGGACCACTGGCAGCAACGTCATCGCATCGCCGCCGTTTTCGAGGCTACGGTCACGCAGCGGGAACTGATGTATTTCAACCGGCTTAACCGCGAGTATCAGATCGATCAGGCCGTTTATGAGGTGGCCGGCCCGCTGCAGCCGGAGGTGTTGAACCAGGCCTGGTCGCTGGCGCTGCAGCGATTTGAAATGCTGCGCGCCGGGTTTGGCGATCAAACCCGCCGTGGGCGGCCCAACGTCTTCATCTGCGAGACGCTGCAGGCGCCGATCGCGATCGAGGATTGGACCGATGCGCCGCCGTCCTCGCTGGAAGAAAGGATGGAGGCGCTGTTGGCCCGGGAACGAGAAACCTCGTTTGAGCTGGATGCGCCGCCGTTGATCCGCTGGCGCCTGATCAAGTTGAACGCCGATGAGCACTATCTGGTGCAGACCTTTAACCATATCTTGTTCGACGGTTGGTCCCTCGGCGTTCTGTTCGAACACTGGTTCAACGACTACCTCACCTTGCTGGAAGGGCGCGCGCCGGCGCTGGAAATTAACCGATTTGAGCCGTTCGCCGCTTATGTGCGCGCGCACGGCGACGATCCCGAAGCGCAGGCGTTCTGGGCGGACTATTTGCGCGGAGCGCCGGTCAACCAACGTTTGCCGTTGAGCGCTTCGCCGGATGCCGCGCCGCAGGGGCGACGCATGCGGCAATATGGCGCGGAATTCACCGCGGAACAGGTGGCAAGCCTCACCGCGTTTTGCCGGCGCCAGGGGATCACGGTCAATCAACTGACGCAGCTGGCCTGGATGCTGGCGCTGGCCGAAGCGCTGGCCTGTGACGATATCGCGATCGGTACGACCATGAGCGAGCGCCCGGCGGACATTGAGCAGGTGCAGACGCTGTTTGGCCTGTGTGTCGCCAGCCCGGTGCTGCGCCTGCAGGCGATTCGCCGCCGGCCCATTTATGCGTTGCTGGCCGATATCGCGGATTCCCAGACGCTGAGGCAGAAGTACGCCTTTTCCGAACTGAACCGCTACGACGAACAATGGGTGCCCACTTCGCCGTTCGGCAGCCTGTTTGTGTTTGAAAACATGCCGCAACCGCAGAAGGATCCGCGCTTGCCGTTTACGTTCCGGGTGACGGATATCGTCAGCGGCAGTAACCACCAGACGGTGCTGTGCTTGTTCCCCGAAGCGGAACGGCTCGCCATTTCACTGTTTTATGATTCTCATGAGATAGCTCAGGAGACCATCGTTGCGGTAGGACGCCGTTTTCAGGCCATTGCGATCGCGATCGCCCACCTTCCGCCCGACAGCGAAATCCGCGCCGAAGACGGGATTATCCAGGCGGAGGAGGCGTGATATGTGGCTTGCTATCGACGGCAAAATAAAATACCGGGCGATCGTGAGCGATCTTGACGGAACCTTGCTGGATCCTGCCGGGAATCTGTCTGATCTGACGGTGGAAACGCTCAATATCCTGCATGCCCGCGGGCTGGAAATCGTCATCGCGACAGGCCGTTGCGATGCGGATGCGCGCGGGATTGTGGATGGCTTGGGGTTCTCGCCGGCGATCGTCTCCTGCAATGGCGCGATGGTCAATATCGAGGGGCGGCCGGTGGCGGATAAACGCTATTTCCTGCCTCGCGACAGCCAAATGATGTTGATGGATTACCTCTTCGCCTGTCCGCTCCACGTGACGTTGTTCACCCAGGAAGGATGGATGATGGCCGAAGAGAATCCGCATTTTGCCGACTATATCAAAACCTCGGGCGTCGCTTGCCGCTATGTCGAGCCGGAGGCGATGAAACGGCAACCGATCCTGAAAGTGCTGCTGCAGGGTGAAGCGGCGCTGATCGAGCGGTTTTACGACGAGGTCAGTCAGGCTTTCGGAAAAACGCTGTCCATCTGTAAGTCCTCTGCGGAAACGATAGACATCATGGATAAGCATATTTCCAAGGCCAGAAGCGTGGCCGACTATCTGAGCGCCAAACAGATAGCGATGCGCGATTGCCTCTCTTTCGGCGATGCGATGAACGATTTGGACATGCTGCGCTGGGCCGGAACGGGGGTGGTGATGGGCAATGCCATGGGCGAATTGAAGCGCGCGCTGCCGTTTAACCCGATTGCGCTGCCCAACAGCCGCAATGGCGTCGCCGATTATCTCTGCCGTGAGTTCGGCCTGTTCTGACATTGTCACCGCCGCGCGGGTGAACGCATTGGCAACAGGGTCTTTCGTGGGCAGATAACAAGGAGGTGAACAAACAGTGAGGGTTTCATTTTTTCATTACTAAACATGTCGATAAATACAAAGGAGACAGTATGAAAGAACTGACTGAAGCAGAAGTCATGGCGGTTTCCGGCGCAGGCATCGCTTCCGATGCCGGCAAAATCCTGGGCAATGGCATTGGCGCCATCGTAGATGCCGGTACCGGTCTATTCGGGATCCACGCGGATGCGGCGGGCGCCGGCGCCAAACTCGGTGAGGGCATTGGCGCCGTCATCGATGCCGGGATTAGCGCCTTCTCGCAGCTGTTTGGCCGTAAATCGTCATAAGCCCGGCCCTTAATGAAAAGTGCCCGCAAGGGCACTTTTACCTCGCTCATGTCGGGAGCCGGAAGAACGGCAAAGGGAGAGTTCATGGCGAATAAAATCATCTTGATCATGGTCATCAATCTGTTCGTGGCGGTGGCGTTGGCGGTGTTTAACTTTATCTATATCCAAAAGAAGGTGGATATACGCGCCCCCAATGACGCCACGCCCTTTCAGGTGACCGAGAAAGCGCAGGGCAGGATCGTCTCCATGCAGCAGACCTCGGTATTTCTGAACAACAATCCTGTGGTGGCGTTTACCTTGGAAATCAACGCCAGGCGCAAACAGTTTACGATCGCTGACCATCGGGAGGTGGTGCTGTATATCGCCATGAGCCGTTATGAGGAAAACGGCGTTTACAGCCTATTGCTGGGCGAGAACGACAGAGACGTGGCGTTCGAAAAGGACAGCTTTGGCTATCCGATACGCTTTCATCAGGTGCTCTAGGCGCGCGGAAGGTTTCCTGCCGCCAGGCGGCGTACAAGGGATTTGCCACGGACAAAGGGGGGAGGAAAAAATGCTGAAACGCATCGGATACATCGCGCTGATTTGCCTGGCCTTAATCGGCGGCCGGCAGGCCATGGCGGCAGAGGAAGACCGCTGCTTTGCGGACGAACATCCCGCCTTGCACACCGTTATTCCTTGTTATAACAATCAGTTGGCCATATTGCCTCTGTCATATTCGTTAAAGGGCGTGGATAACGGCCATGACGTGTCGATACGCCATTATCGGTTGATGTCGCAATCCTGGTCGCCGCAAGACGCCATCCGGCCGACGCAATGGTGGCACGATGTGGATATTTATATCCCCAACGGGGCGCTTGCCCGTAAAGCGTTGGTGCTGATGAGCGATGACTGCGCTTGCGCCGCCGCAGGGGCGAGCGGGCCAGGCAAGCAAAATGCGGCGTTTTCCGTCGCTACGCCGGCGGCCTTGGCGGCGGAAAGTCACACCATCGTGATTGTCGTCAACCGGCTGCCTTATCCGTACCTGGAATATCAAAATGAGGGGCGGCGTCGTGCGGGGGAGGACAGCCAGGCCCGAGGCTGGCGATTGTTCCTGGACGATGCGGATGAATACTTGATGATGCCGCTGGCGATCCCCATGACGGCGGCCTTGTCGCAAACCATGACGCTGGCGCAGCGCGAATTGAGCCGATGGGGGATAGATAAATTCATCGTGGCGGGCGCGGCGAGCGGCGCAACCGCGGCGTGGCTGGCGTCATTGTCGGATGAGCGCATCGATGCCGTCGTCGCCATGTTCCCGGATGGGGTCGCGGCGCGGCAGGTCTTGAAGCATACCTATCGTACGTATGGCGGCCGTTGGCCGTTGGCGTTTCATCCTTATTACCAACTCGGCATCGATCGGCGCATAGAGACGCCGGCGTTCGACAAACTGATGCAAATAGCGGATCCCACCGCTTATCCGCCGCCGACGGCGGGAGAGCGGCCAGCGGCGGCGAAATATGTCATCATCGCCAGCGGCGACGAACGTTATCCGCCGGACAGCTCGCGATTCTATTTCAGCGCCTCACCGGGAGAGGTTTCGCTGCGCGCGATTGCCGACGGGGATCGCGCGGCAAGCCGGCCGGCCGCCGAACGCGCCATACTGGCGATGATCAAGCGCCGCCAGCGCGATATCGCGTTGCCGACGATCGAGGTGCAAGGCAGCGCCGCGGATGCTGCGGTGCGCACGCTGCGTTTTTCCGAACCGCCGGCCACCGTGCGGCGTTGGAGCGCGCACAACCGCACGGCCCGAGATTTTCGTTATTCGTGCGGCGTACGCTTTACCCCGGAGCCGTTGGCTACAGCGGAGGCCGATCGCGGCGAGTTTCGTCTGGCCGCCCCGGCGCAAGGCTGGGAGGCCACCTTTATCGAGGCGGTGTTCAACGATGGGTTTATCGCGACCACGCCGGTCTTTATCACGCCTGACGATAACTATCCGTCCGCCGTTCCCGCGGGCGATGGTCTGGCGTGTGAAACCCTACCCGGCAGAGGGCTGGGGGAAGATTATCGCCATGACGATTAATTAGCGGCGCCGAAAAACAATAAGGCGGCAATGCGTTATTCTGCGCGACAGAGCGCATTGTTGCCTTGTTTTCGAAATAGTGAACGGCGTCAGACAGAATATTTCTGCGTAACGCCATTTTCTCGTTGTCACATGACCGCGCCGGTTTCAATAACGGCGAATGCTTTATTCTCCCTCCTGTTCGATAAACCGTTATCGCCATGCTTTTCCTATTCTTCTGCTCCTCTCGCTGCCGCCGCGTCGTGATGCCTTTCGTAATATAACTGTCATTTATTTCAGGGCGAGTTTTATCGCCCGGCTTTCATTTTACGGCGATGTCGCCCGATTTTCCGGCTGAGGGGGAAATGAGGAGGATCTGGCGAAAGCGCCTTCGAATAGCGCGAGAATAAATTCCCTGGCGGCCAGATGATTGAATCAAGAAACGCCGATTTGGCGGTTTTTTCAAAATAAAATTAAGAATGATGCTAATTCTATTTGGGGTAATTATCTTTTCTCATCTTTACATTGATTTTATGTATTGCTAAAGGGGGAAAGCTAAGCATAATTAACTGTGAAAGGAGCGGAGCTCCTATTCTCCCTGTCCGGGTTCTCCGTGGCGGGGATATTTTGAAGTCTGTCTAATCAAAAGGAGAAGTACCCATGATGGAAAAAAAAGTGATTATGTTGGCATTTGTCGCGGCAGCGTGTTCAAGCGCTTTACCTGCTCTGGCAGCAGATGGTCAGGTTAATTTTACCGGGAATATTGTCGATGCTGCGTGCAAGGTCACGAATGACTTGAGTAATCCATTAAATGTTGTTTTGGGTGATGTGGCCCGAACGGCATTTGCGGGTGGCAAAGGATCAACGTCCAGCGCGACAAAATTCACGCTGGAAGTCACCGATTGTCCGGATACGGTAAAAAGCGCCACCGTTAAGTTCGACGGCGCGGCCGATAACGGCGACAGCAACGTATTGCAGCTGACCCAGGAAACGGATGTCGCTACCGGCGTCGGTATCCAACTGTCTGATATTTCTAACAGTGTTCTGCCGCTTTACACGGCGTCGACGGCTTATCCGTTGGCTTCCGGCAGCGGCGTGAAAAATAACCTCGATTTTACCGCCCGCTATATTTCCACGCAGGCAGATGTTACCGCCGGTAAAGCCAATAGCGTCGCCACCTTTACGCTGAATTATAACTGATAATATTTTCTTGCCCGCTGGTTCACAGCGGGCTGTATTGCCTCGGAGATAATATTATGCGTTTTAATCGCTACGGCGCCTTAGCGGCTTTCATTATTTTATTGTTTGCGTCTACGGTTCACGCCGGCGTGGTGATTGGCGGGACGCGGGTGATATTCAACGGCGAAAAAAAAGAAGCGTCAATCAGCGTGGAGAATCCGGATAAAGAACCGTATTTGATTCAGTCCTGGCTGGAGAATCAACAAAGCGGGGTGGATAAAATCGCGTTTATCGTTACGCCGCCTTTATTTCGGCTGGACGGCAACCAGGAAAATATGCTGCGCATCGTGAAAGTGGGCGATGACTTACCAAAAGATAAAGAAAGCTTGTATTGGATGAATATTAAATCCATTCCTTCAACAACCCAGGCGGGTAAATCGAATACGCTGCAAATAGCGGTCAAGACCCGCATTAAATTGATTTATCGGCCGGCGCCGCTGCTCCGCCAAGTGCCCGAAGAAGTGACGCAGCAGCTGAAATGGCAGCGTGTCGGTTCAGAATTAAAACTCACCAACCCAACGCCTTATTATATGAACTTTCATTATGTCCGCATCGGGGGGCGGGAAATGAAAGAGGTGGCGTATATCGCGCCGATGAGCAGCGAAATGTTTGCATTGCCCGTGGCGGGCGCAACGTCGGTAAGCTGGAAATTAATTAATGATTATGGCGGCACAGGGAAAGAACATCAGTCAGGTATTTAATCTGTAAGGGAAGGCAGACAGAGGGATAAAACATTTCAATAATGGAGCTAATGAATGATAACTCAAAAGCGTATATTAGCGAAGCGGGATGCTTGGCTGAAACGCATAGCCTTATTCACGGCAACAACGGCGGTATGCGGCAACATGGCTAATCCCGCCTTCTCTCGTGACTATTTTAATCCGGCGTTGCTGGAAACCGGGCGCTCAGGTCAGCAGCACGTCGATCTGTCGATTTTTGAAAATGGCCAGCAGGTTCCCGGCACGTATCGGGTCGATATTTGGGTGAACGACATGCTGCTGGAAACGCGCGAGGTGTCGTTCGCTCTGCGGGCCGGCAGCGACGAGAAGGCCGATCTGCAGCCTTGTCTGACGCGGGAAGATCTGAAACGGCTTGGGGTGAAAGTTGAGCTGTTTCCCGGTTTGGCCGGTGCCGATCGCTGCGCGAATTTGGCCGCGATCCCGCAGGCCTCGGCGCAATTTCAATTTAACCGCCAACGCCTGATGCTGAGTATCCCCCAGGCGGCGTTGGAAAATAAGGTGCGCGGATACGTTCCGCCGGAACAATGGGATGAAGGCCTGCCGGCGATGCTGCTGAACTATGGCTTCACCGGCAGCAACAGCAAGGGGCGCGATCGATTCACCCAGAGCGCAAGCAGTTATTACCTCAACCTGCGGCCGGGCTTCAACCTGGGTGCCTGGCGAGTGCGGAACTACACCACCTGGAGCTACAACAGCGCCGGCGGCGGGCGAGCGTCGGAGGATCGTTGGGACTCCGTCTATACCTACGCCCAGCGCAATATCATCCGCCTGAAAAGCTTGCTGACGCTCGGCGAAAGCAGCAGCCCGTCCGATGTGTTTGACAGCGTATCGTTTCGCGGCGCGCAGCTGGCTTCCGATGACGACATGTTGCCGGAAAGCCTGCGAGGTTATGCGCCGGTGGTGCGCGGCATCGCGCGCAGCAATGCGCAAGTGGTCATTCGCCAAAACGGCTATGTCATCTACCAGAGTTATGTTGCGCCGGGCGCGTTTGAAATTTCGGACATGTACCCGACCGGCGGCAGCGGCGATTTGGAGGTGACTATCAAGGAGGCGGACGGCAGCGAACAGCACCTGACCGTTCCCTTCGCCAGCCTGCCGGTGCTGCAACGCGAAGGGCGGCTGAAATATGCGCTGACCTCGGGGCAATACCGCACTTACGATCACAGCGTGGATAAAAAGATCTTCTCGCAGGCCAGCCTGATTTATGGCTTGCCCGCCGGTTTCACCCTGTATGGCGGCGGCCAATTCGCCGGGCCGTATCAATCGCTGGCATTGGGTCTGGGCAAGAACCTGGGCGAGTTCGGCGCCCTGTCGGCCGACGTCACCCAGGCGTGGGCAAAGCAGGAGCATCAACCGAAAAGCGATGGTCAGTCATGGCGCGTGCGGTACAGCAAAAATATCGTCGAGACGGGGACGAACTTCGCCATCGCCGGCTACCGCTATTCGACCAGCGGCTACTATGGGCTGCAGGAAGTGCTGGACACCTATCGCAGCGGCAACCGTTACGCCCCGATAGACCGCCGCAAAAATCGCGGCGAAATCACGCTGAACCAGAATTTATGGGAAGGGGCGGGGTCGCTTTCACTCAGCGCGGTCTCCGAAGACTATTGGGGCTCCGAGCGCAATATGCAGTCGCTGAGCGCGGGTTACAACAATAGCTGGAATGGCATCAGCTACGGTTTTAACTACAGCTACAGCCGGAATTCACAGGCTATTTACGGCGATTCGAACCGCGGGCGCATTTACGATCGCGATCAGATCTTCGCTTTCAACATCAGCGTGCCATTAGAGAAATGGCTGAGCAACACCTACGCCACCTACAACCTCAACACCAGCAAAAAAGGCAATACCAGCCATACGGCGGGCCTCAACGGCACGGCGCTGGCCGGCGGCAACCTCAGCTGGAGCGTACAGGAAGGGTATGGCAGCCAGGGCCAGGGCAACAGCGGCAACGCCAACGCCGACTGGCGCGCGACGTACGGCGAACTCACGGCGGGCTATGCCTACGATCGCAGTCAACAGCGCGTCAACTACGGGGTGAAGGGCGGGGTGATCGCCCATGAAGACGGTGTGACCTTCGGTCAACCGTTCGGCGAAACCGTCGCCCTGGTACAGGCGGCCGGCGCGAGCGATGTGGCGGTCGGCAATCAGGTCGGGGTGAAAACCGACTGGCGCGGCTACGCGATCGTTCCTTACGCCACTCCTTATCGCAACAATTCGATTCGCCTCGATGTCGACAGCTTGCCGGATGATGTCGATCTCGAGTTGACGAACCAGTCGGTCACGCCGACTCGCGGCGCGGTGAGCCGGGCGAATTTCAAAGCCAACGTCGGCAGACGGATTTTGATGAAGGTGACGGACTCGCAGGGGGCACCCCTGCCGCTGGGCGCCAGCCTGCGTCTTGCCGAGGGGGCGACTCAGCCGTTCCTGGTCGGCGGCGACGGCGTGGTCTATCTGACCGGCATGGCGGAAAAGGGCCTGCTCATCGCGCAGTGGGGCAGGAATGGCGAGAACCAATGCCGCATCCGTTACCAGTTGCCGGCGGAGCCGCCGTCAGCGGGTCTCCAAACCCTAAACGGCGTTTGCCAATAGATCTCGCTCTATTTCCATCATGACTTTTAAGTGAGAGTGAAAATGAACGTTTTTCTCAGGATATTCGGTTACGGCGCCCTGGTGTGGCTGGCGACGCTCACGACGGCGGTTTATGCCGGCACCTGTACCACCAACGCGAAAACCGCCCGTATGGGATTGCTGACGCTGGCCGTGGATCCGCGCATTGAAGTCGGCGAGCAGTTGGCTGTTCGAACGGAGAACAGCATTAACGGCACGACGTTTTCTTTTCTTTGTTCCGGTTCGGTCGCCTATCGCTCCATGTCGCCGCTGACGCCGAGCGTGCTGCCCGGCGTATTTGAAACGGGCATCGAGGGCGTGGGGGTGACGATTTCAGACTTATGGCAGAGCAATAAGAACGTGCCCGTCAACACGGCGATTTCGCCCAACTTGCTGACGCCGTGGATCAATCGAAACGATGTTCGGCTGACGTTTATTAAAACCGGCCCGATCAAAACCGGCGGCGATATGGGCGGGAAAATTATCGCCAGATATTATCTGGATTCGACCTCCATTTTGGATATCAGTATTTCCGGCATGAAGGTCATTCAGAAAAGTTGCCTGGTTGATTTGAACTATAAAAATCAAACGGTAAATCTGGGCAGCCCTAAACGCAGCGAGTTTAACGGCGTCGGCAGCACGGCGGCGTCTTCCGAACGCAATTTTTCCGTGGTTCTGCAATGTCAGGAGGACAATATTCCGGTTCAGGTCACGTTCGAGGCGGCCGGAAATTCGCCAGGCGTGGGAATGATTGATATCGCCGACGGCGCCGATGCGGCGAAGGGCGTCGCCGTGGAAGTGTTGGATGAGAACCGTAATCCATTAACGTTTTCCAGACCGATCAATTACCACACCGCGGCTGAAAAAGAGATCAGGATCCCCTTGATGGCGCGCTATAAGCAAACGGGAGCCATTAGCCCCGGACAGGCCGACGCGGTGATGACATTCACCATTACGCAGAATTAAAGAGACCCCTATTAAAAATATAATGTCGTCTGTTCGCGCGACATTATTGGTGGCATCAGGCGCTGCAGGCCGATGCCAATGCAATGACAACACGCATGTATGGCAGTGTTTGTCCGTTTAAATATGGAGATTAACCAATGAAAGAACTGTCTGTTATCGAAATGAATGAAGTGTCAGGCGCTTATTCCTGGGATATGAGCAATGGACTGTCGGGGCTGATTGGCAGCGCCGTCTCCAATGCCGCGGAAGCCGTTTCATCCATCGCTCTGGGCGCCTCCGTGGGCAGCATGGCGGGCGCCGTCATCGGCGGTAAGCACGGCGGCGACGGCGGCGGCCTGCTGGGCGTCGGCTCGATTGGCCAGGGCGTAGGCATGGTCGCCGGCGGCATCCTGGGCGGCGTAGCCAGCGGCGTGGCCGCAGCCGTTATTGGCTGGGACACCACGCTGGAATACTCCAAAAAAGGCCTCGATGGGCTGATTAACGGCACCATCAGCTAAATCCATACGCGGTCCAAAGCCGCAGCGTTCTCGCTGCGGCTGTCTCCCGGTCAGGCAAGCGCAGGTTCTTCCTATGAGTGATAATAAGAGCAGGAATATTTTCCGCCAGGAGGCGGTCAATTATCAACGTCAAAGATGGACCGGCAGGGCGCTGTTAATTTCCGGCGCGTCGAGCCATGTGATTGCCGCCACCTGTTTCACTTTTATTCTGATCCTGGCGGGCGCACTCTATTTTTGCGAGTACACGCGCCGGGTCGATGTTGAAGGCGAGGTGATCAGCATCCCGCATTCCACCAATGTGTTTTCCTCCCAATACGGTTACGTGAGCCAGGCATTCCATAAAGCCGGTGACGTCGTGGAAAAGGACGAACCGCTGTATGTGATTGATGTCTCGAGAAGCACCACGTCCGGCAATGTCAGCCATATCGCGGCCAGCGAAATAAGCAAACAGATTAGCAATCTGGATTCGATAATCAGCAAGCTGAATAAAAATAAAACCGCCATGCTGGATAATTTGCGCAAACAGATCAATAGCTATGAAAACGCCTATAAAGAAACCGAGAAACTGAACCTCAGCGCCAAAGAGGGGATGGATAAAATGCGCGATAGCCTGAAAAATTACGAACACTATTTGACGAAAGGCCTGATCACCAAAGATCAGTTAAATTATCAGCGCTCGCTCTTTCAACAACAGCAAAGCTCGTATCAGGCGCTCTACAGCCAAAAGATCC
The DNA here is from genome assembly GCF_903970925.1 of Serratia sp. ME47. NCBI lineage: Bacteria > Pseudomonadati > Pseudomonadota > Gammaproteobacteria > Enterobacterales > Yersiniaceae > Serratia > Serratia sp. ME47. The sequence goes on from NZ_CAJCKE010000022.1 coordinate 44,842, forward strand.
AGCAAAATATTCAACTGTCGCAGTTGCGCAGCGATTTGCTGATTCGCGCCGCCGATTACGACAATCAGATATCGCAAAGCGAATCGCAACGCAGTGATTTACAACGCCAGCTGGCGGAGTCCAATGCCGGCGGCCAGGTCATTATCAAAGCGCCGCTCAAGGGGAAAATCGAGTCGCTGAGCGTGACCGCCGGGCAGGTGGTCGAGAGCGGCAGCAGTCTGGCGCAAATCAAACCGATTGATAACATCAAATATTATCTGGTTTTATGGCTGCCGAATAACAGTTTGCCCTACGTGAAAATCGGCGATGGCATCAACATTCGCTATGAAGCCTTCCCGTCGGATAAATTCGGTCAGTTTCCGGGAAAAATAGAATCCATCTCGTCGGTCCCCGCCTCCCCGCAGGAAATGTCGGAATACAGCAGCGGAAATAAAAGGGAAAGGAACGCCTACTACAAAGTGCTGGCGTCCATCAGCGACACGCAATTCAGCGATAAAGGCAAATATCTCGAAATCAGCAGCGGGCTGCAGGCCAGGGTCATCGTCTTCCTGGATAAGAAACCGCTTTATCAGTGGGCGATCGCGCCTTTGTATGACATAAAAAACAGCGTCGTGGGGCGAGTCGATGAAGGACAATAATCTCTTTGAACGGATCAACGAGAAGTTAACATTCTCACTGCGCAAGCGGGTGCCGAGCATCTTGCAGTCGGAGTCATCGGAATGCGGCCTGGCGTGCCTCGCCATGATCGCCTCCTATTACGGGTTTAATGTGGATATGCTGAGCCTGCGGCAGCGATTCGGCATTTCCACCCAGGGTGCGACCCTGGGGACGATCTCTCAAATCGCGTCGCAAATCCAACTGAAGACGCGCGCCTTGTCCTTGGACATCGACGAAATCAATCAGCTGAAAACGCCCTGCATACTGCACTGGAATATGAATCACTTCGTGGTGTTGGTTAAGGTGCAGCGCGCCGGTTTTGTCATTCACGATCCGGCCTTCGGGCGCAGAGTGATCGGGCTGCAGGAGATGTCGAATCACTTTACCGGCATCGCGTTGGAGCTGTGGCCCGACAGGGCCTTTCAAAAAGAGACCCTCAAGACCCGTTTGCGCCTGCTGGATTTGATGAAAAACATCGAGGGCCTGCCGGGGACGCTGCTCAAGATCTTTGCGTTATCGATAGTCATCGAATCGGTCAACCTGCTGCTGCCGGTGGGAACGCAACTGGTGACCGACCATGTCATTCAGGCGCATGACTACAGCCTGCTGACGGTCATCTGTTTGGGGCTGATCTTCTTCACCTTGTTCCGCGCGGTGGTCAGTATCGCCAGGGCCTGGATCTCCATCGTGCTCGGGACGCTGACCGATATTCAGTGGAAGACGACGCTGTTTGAACACCTGATGAAGCTGCCGCTGGATTTTTTCGAGAAACGGCACCTGGGGGACATTCAATCGCGCTTTTCCTCGCTGGATGCGATCAGAACCACCTTTACCAATAATATCGTCAGCGGGATCATCGACGGCATCATGACGGTCGGGCTGTTCGCGATGATGATGGTCTACGGCGGCTGGCTGGTCTGGGTCGTGGCGGGCTTCACTCTGATCTACATCCTCATCAGGATGATGACTTACAGAACCTACCGTCAATTCTCGGAGGAGCAGATCGTCAAGGCGGCCAAGGCCAACTCGCATTTCATGGAGACGCTGTACGGCATCTCGACCGTCAAGGCGCTGGGCATCAAGGAAACGCGCTCCAGCTATTGGCTCAATCTGAACGTCGACGCCGCCAATACCAATATCAAAATCACTCGATTCAATATGATGTTCGGCGGGATCAATACTTTTATCACGACGCTCGATCAGGTGGCGATCCTGTGGCTTGGCGCCATGATGGTCATCGACAATTCCATGACGCTCGGCATGTTCATGGCGTTCAATGCCTATCGCGGCCAGTTCTCTCAGCGGGCCTCGAGCCTGATCGACCTGGCGATCGGCTTGCGCATGCTGTCGCTGCACAATGAGAGGATATCCGACATCGTCTTTACCGATGCGGAGACGGAGTCCGCGCCGCGACAGGTTTTCCCCTCGGGCACGGGGATTGCCATTGAGGTAAAAAACCTTACGTATCAATATGACGCGCTGTCGCGGCCGATCTTCAAAGACCTGAACATGCGCATTGCGGCCGGCGAAAGCGTGGCCGTCGTGGGCGCCTCCGGCGCGGGCAAGACCACCTTGCTGAAGGTGATGTGCGGTTTGCTCAGCCCCACTTCCGGCCAGGTTTTGGCCGACGCGATGGATATCCATAAAGTCGGGGTGAATAACTACCGTAACGCGATCGCCTGCGTGCTGCAGGACGACCGGCTGTTCTCCGGGTCCATTGCGGAAAACATCAGCGGGTTTGAGGTCAATGCCAATAAAGAGCTGATCATGGCCTGCGCGATACACAGCAATATCCACGATGAAATCATGCAGATGCCGATGGGCTACGAAACCCTGATCGGCGAGTTGGGCAACGGCATCTCCGGCGGGCAAAAGCAACGTCTGTTTATCGCGCGCGCCCTCTATCGCCGCCCGAGCGTGCTGTTTATGGATGAAGCGACCAGCCATCTGGACGTTGAGAATGAGTCGGCGATCAACCGGGCGATATCTTCGCTGAATATTACGCGCGTGATCGTCGCCCACAGAAAGTCGACCATCGACTCGGCCGACAGGGTAGTGGTGCTGGGGGCCGAGAGCGGCGCGCCGGCAGGCGGCGGTGAATAAAGGGCGCTTGCCGGCGCCGGGGCGAAGCCGGCAATGCAGGCTGTCCCCACGGCGAAAATCGCGGTAAAATGCAGCAGTTGACCCTATCGCATTCCATCAGGCCGTCGAACCCGCTATGAAAACGCGCAAACCGCGCCGCCCGCCCGGGCGGTGGATCTATTACATCCTGCATGAAGACATGCTGTGGCCTTGCCCGGTCAAATGGGAGTGGGAGAGCGGCTATAACGCCTGGCTGCCGTTTTACTATTCCCCCACGCTGGAATTCGTCGCCGGCAACCCCGCCCGCGCCACCAAGGTCAGCAGCGGCCGACGTTAAGCGGGCCGCGCGTGCTGCTCGCCTTGCCGCCCGACGTCCGCTCACCTAAGATCATCTCATCACCCACAGGTTTTCCCGGAGCCCCCATGTCGACTCTGTTTCGCACGTCTCTTTGCGGCGCGCTGGCATTGCTGCTGCTCGCCGGTTGTCAGCAGACGGCGCATAAACCGGCGCCGCCGCTGCAGGCGCAGCTGGATCACATCGCTTCGATGCTGGCCGGCGGACACTTCCTGCGCGTGGACTGCGGGCGCAGCGAGATACCGGACGACGTGAAGCTGCAGCGCACCGCAATGCGCGCGGCGCAGCGCCGCGGCTGGGACACGCAGGTGGCAGGGTATCGGCAGTTGCCGGCGCTTACCCAGGCGCGTTACCTGACCCTGCAACAGGACAATCAGCTGCTGACGGAAAAATGCGCTGCGCTCAGCCGCAGTACTGCCCGCTTTATCGCGGCGGCGCAGGCCGATCAGGAAGATTACATGGAGTAGCGCGCCGGCATGCCTTTCGGGCGCGCTTCATGGGTGCCCCAAAATTCTTTGCAGGATAACGATTTATCGATCATCATTTGAAATGATGTTTCACTTTTACCCATCGAGCCCATCTTGAACCTGTATGCCGCACTGCGTCAGCGCGTGGAAAATACGCGCTGGTACGCCAAACGGAAAAGCTACCGCGTGCTGTTCTGGCGCGAGATCACGCCACTGGCGGTGCCCATCTTTCTGGAGAACGCCTGTGTCCTGCTGATGGGGGTGCTGAGCACCTTTCTGGTGAGCTGGCTCGGCAAAGAGGCGATGGCCGGAGTGGGGCTGGCGGACAGTTTCAACATGGTGATCATCGCCTTTTTCGCCGCGGTGGATCTCGGCACCACCGTGGTGGTGGCCTTCAGCCTCGGCAAGCGCGATCGCCGGCGGGCGCGGGCGGCGGCGCGTCAGTCGCTGGTGCTGATGACCGGCGTGGCGCTGCTGTTGGCGGCGGGCATTCACCTGGCGGGTGAGCCTATCATTGATGTGATCGCCGGCGCGGCCTCGCCGGAGGTGAAAGCGCTGGCGCTCTCTTACCTGCAAACCACGGTGTGGAGCTACCCGGCGGCGGCGATTGCGTTGATCGGCAGCGGCGCCCTGCGCGGCGCGGGCAACACCAAGATCCCGCTGCTTATCAATGGCGGCATGAATATCCTCAATATCATCATCAGCAGCATCCTGATTTACGGCATGCTGGGCTGGCATGGCCTGGGGTTCGTCGGCGCCGGGCTGGGGCTGACGATTTCCCGCTATATCGGCGCCATCGCCATCCTCTACGTGCTGGCGATCGGCTTTAATCCGGCGCTGCACATCACGTTGAAAAGCTATTTCACGCCGCTCAAAATGAGCATCCTGTGGGAAGTGCTGGGGATCGGCATTCCCGCCAGCGTCGAGTCGGTACTGTTTAACGGCGGCAAGCTGTTGACGCAGATGTTTGTCGCCGGCATGGGCACCAACGTGATCGCCGGCAACTTTATCGCTTTCTCCATCGCTTCGTTGATCAACCTGCCGGGCAACGCGTTGGGATCGGCTTCGACCATTATCGTCGGCCGGCGGCTCGGCAAAGGCGAGATCGGCCAGGCGGAGCGGCAGCTGCGCCATATTTTCTGGCTGTCGACCCTTGGGCTGACCGCCATCGCCTGGGGCACCGCGCCGCTGGCCGGGGTGTTCGCCGCGTTTTATACCTCGCAGGATGATGTGAAAACGGTGGTGAAAACCCTGATCTGGCTCAACGCCGCCTTTATGCCGATCTGGGCCGCTTCCTGGGTCTTGCCCGCCGGGTTGAAAGGCGCGCGCGACGCCCGCTTCGCCATGTGGGTGACGATGCTCGGCATGTGGGGGTGCCGCGTGGTGGCCGGCTACGCGTTGGGCATCGAACTGGGCATGGGCGTGGTGGGTGTCTGGTTGGGGATGTTCCTCGATTGGGCGGTGCGCGGCGCCTTATTCTACTGGCGCATGGTCAGCGGGCGCTGGCTGTGGAAATATCCGCGGGCCAGGCGCTCGGACGCCGGGTGACGATCCGCCGCCGACAGCCGCGGCAAGGTCAATACAGCAGCGTCATCGCGCTGAAGAACAACAGCGTCAAGGCGATGATGATGAGGTTTTGCGTGGCTTTGCGCACCAGTTTGCTGGCGCTCAGGCGGCTATCGATGACGTAGAGCAGCGGCACCATCAGCAGCACATAGGCGAACATCAGCATGGCGGTAAAGGGCTGCAGGTTCATTCATGTTCCTCCTGGGCGTCATCATGGCCGATCAGGTGTATCAGTACGGCTTGCGTCTGGCGGTGCTGGCCGATAAAGGGCGACGTGGCCGGCGATGCCGGCGCGAACGTCAGGCCGGCGCGTCGCGTTTTCACCGCCGCTTGCAAAATCTTCTTTCGATGCTTCCGAGTATGGTCGACCATGCGCCTCCGAATAGGGCCGCCCGAAGGCGGCCGATCGTTGTATTGCCCATTAAGCTGGAGAGGATCGCAGCCGCTGCCGGGGCCGCAGAGGTATAATATTGCGAATGATAACCATTATCAATAATGGAAATGAAAAAATTAAGGGTATTGTGAGGGGGCAGCCGGCGGGGCGGGAAAAGAAAAAGCACGCCTTGCGGCGTGCTTTGCGGGGTACTAACGGCGGTGGTTACTTCTGATCGGGCAGGGCGTAAGCGACCACGTAGTCGCCCAGCTTGGTGCCGAAGGAACCGTGGCCGCCGGCGTAGATCAGCACGTACTGCTTGCCGTTGACCTCATAGGTCATCGGCGTCGCCTGGCCGCCGGCCGGCAAGCGCGCTTCCCACAGTTTTTCACCGTTGGTCACGCTGAAGGCGCGCAGGTAGTTGTCCGCGGTGGCGCCGATGAAGAACACGTTACCGGCGGTGGTCACCGGGCCGCCCAGCATCGGCATGCCCATTTTGAACGGCAGCGGCAACGGTGAGCTGTCGCGCACGGTGCCGATGCGTTTTTTCCACACGATGTCGTTGGTTTTCAGATCCACGGCGGAAATGTAACCCCAGGCCGGCTGTTTGCACGGCAGGCCGAACGGCGACAGGAACGGGTTCAGGGTGACGCCGAACGGCACGCCATACTGCGGCTGTACGCCGGACTCGGTGCCGCTGCCGCCTTTGTCGCCTTCCGGCGGCTCAATCGGGTTGCCTGGGCCGCGCGGGATCAGTTTGGAGACGAACGGCAGCGCGATCGGGTTGGCGATGGCGATTTCGCGATCGGTATCGACGGCCAGGCCGCCCCATTCGAACATGCCCAGGTTACCCGGGAACACCAGCGTGCCCTGCTCGGAAGGCGGGGTGAAGGTGCCTTCATAACGCAGGCTGTGGAACATCACGCGGCAGACCAGCTGATCATAGATGGTCGCGCCCCACATGTCGGCGCCGGTCAGTTTCTTCTCAGGACGGAAGGTCAACTCGGAGAACGGCTGGGTCGGTGACAGGCGATCGCCCTTGGCCGGGCCTTGCGGTACCGGTTTCTCCGGTGCCGGCACCACCAGTTCGCCGTTGGTGCGGTTCAGCACGAAGATGTTGCCGGTTTTGGTCGGCACATAGATGACCGGCACTTTTTTACCGCTCTTGTCGGTAATGTCCGCCAGGGTCGGCTGCGCCGGCACGTCCATATCCCACAGGTCATGGTGGACCGTCTGATAGAACCAGGCCAGTTTGCCGGTGGAGGCGTTCAGCGCCAACAGGCCGCTGGCGTAGCGTTCCATTTCCGGGGTGCGATCGCCGCCCCAGATGTCCGGAGTGGAAACGCCCATCGGCAGGTAAACGATATCCAGCTTGGCGTCATAGGCGGCAGGCGCCCAGGAGTTCGGCGAGTTCGGCACGAAGTGGTGCTCGTCCGCCGGGATGGCGTTCGGATCTTTCGCGCCCGGATCGAAGGCCCACAGCAGCTTGCCGCTGTTGACGTCGAAGCCGCGGATCACGCCGGAAGGCTCGCGGTTGGAGTAGTTGTCGGTCACGGCACCGGCGACGACGATCACTTTATCGGTGATCACCGGCGGCGAGGTCGGCTCGTAGTGGCCCGGCGTCGCATACGGCATATTGCTCTGCAGGTTCAGCTCACCGTTGTTGGCGAAGTCCGGGCAGGGTTTGCCGGTTTCGGCGTCCAGTGCGAACAGACGGCCGTCGTTGACCGGCAGAATGATGCGGCGTGCGCACATCGCCGGAGCGGCGTCGCCGGCGGCGCCTGCGGCTGCGGCGGTTTCGTGGTAAGACACGCCGCGACAGGTGATGTGCTGGAAGGTTGGGTTGTATTTCAGCTGCGGATCAAACTTCCATTTTTCTTTACCGGTGGCGGCATCCAGCGCGAACAGCTTCTGGTGCGGCGTACACATGTAAAGGGTATCGCGGATCTTGATCGGCGTGACTTCGTTGGTGATCTCACCCGGATCGTTGGCGGTCTTCAGATCGCCGGTCTGGAAACGCCAAACCTCTTGCAGCTGGCCAACGTTTTTGTCGTTGATCTGGCTCAGCGGCGAGTAACGGGTGCCTTCCTGGGTGCGGCCATAGGCCGGCCAGTCGGCGCCGGTGGCGTCTTTCGGTTGTACCTGGGCGGCGTCGAGGGTGCCGTTAATCTCTTGCGGATCGTTGAACACGGCATAGGCCAGCGCGATGACGGTGATCGCCAGCGCCGCGCTCAGCGCGCCGTAGGCGAATTTGCCGTTGGCCACCAGCTTGCGGTAGATAAACGGCAACACCAGCCACAGGCCGAAGAAGAAGGTGACGTCCAGGCGCGGCGTCAGCGCCCAGAAGTCCGGGCCCACTTCCCACAGGGCCCAAATCGTGGTGCCCAGCAGGAATACCGCGTACAGCAGCAGCGCGGTGGCGCGACGGCGGAACAGCAGCCAAGAGGTCGCCAGCAGCACCAGCCCGGCGATGATGTAATATAGCGAACCGCCCAACTTGGCCAGCCAGATGCCGCCGCCGAGCAGATAAAGCCCGCTCAGCGCGGCAAACAGCGCCGTTATGACGATAAGCGGCGATAGTGACGCTTTATTTTGCATAGCAATACCCTTACCAAAAATGAAAGTCCCCGATTTAGAGATTAAGCCAAATCGGAAAAAACACGCGGTTTCTCCCTATTATTTCAGCGAGAAGCCGCTAGGGTGACGTAAAACCCATCCCGTTTTTTAACCTTAAGGTGCTTTGCCTTATTCAAAGCGATAAGACAAGGTGGCGCCGCCACCCCAGTTGCGCCCCGGCGCCGGCTCGAAGTAGCGGCCGTTGCCTTCGTTGACGATCACCGAACCGACGTATCGGCGATCGAAAACATTGTCCACCCGGCTGAACACGTCCAGCGCCCAGCGGTTCCAGGTAAAGCGATAACCGGCGTTTACGCCGGCCACGGTGTAAGAGGGAGCCTGCGCGCTGTTGGCGTCATTGGCCTGAATGTCGCTCATGTAGCGCAGTTCCGCGCCGGCGTGCCAGCCTTCCGGCGGGGCATAGGCCAGCGAGGCGTAGCCCATGTTGCGGGCGATGCCCGGCAGGCGATTGCCGGCGGGGGTACAGCCGGATTTACCGCACATCTCGCTGCGGTAGGTGGCGTCCAGCAGCGTCCAGGCCATATGCAGGCGCCAGTCCAGCGCGAACTCTTGATCCAGCGCCAGTTCAAGGCCGCGCCGCCGGGTTTTGCCGGCGTTGGCGTAGCTGGTGCGCCAACCGCTGCTTTCCGCCACCACCAGCTCGTTGTCGGTATCGGTCTGGAACAGGGCGGCGCTCACCAGGCCGTTGCCGAGGCGCAGTTTGCTGCCCAGTTCGACGGTGTCGCTGGTGGACGGCTGCAGGCCGATGTTCAGGCCGGCCTGGCCGTCGGGGCGATAGGAGAGTTCGTTGATGGTCGGGGTTTCAAAGCCGCGGCCTGCGGAGAGATAAACGTTCCACGCCGGATTGATTTTATAGTTGAGCGAGCCCATCGGCAGCCACTGGTGGTAGCGTTTGCTGCCGCTGTCGTCGCCGTTGCGCGGCGTGATGTAGTAGTCGGTCGAGTCGAAGCTGACCGTGCTGTAGCGCAGGCCGGCGTCCAGCGTCCAGTGCGGCGTCAGTTGCCAGGAGGTTTGCAGGTAAGGATCCAGGTTCCAGATGCGGTTTTTCTCGTTGCGCCGCTGGTCGCCTTTCTCGCCGTAGTCCACTGTGCCGTCTCGCAGAATAAAGTTTTCAAACCCCTGCCGGCGTTCGGTCATGGTTTCATAATCCAGACCGCCGATCAGTGTTACCGGTAACGAGGCGAGAGTATCCTCATGCTTCCAGCGAGTGTCAATGCCCTGATATTTTCTTTCCAGCACGATCACCCCGCCGGCGTGGGTAGGGTTGAGCTGCGGCCCGCGTGGAATGGATTGGTACTGCGTGGTGTGGCGCTCGCCGTGGTAGGCGGTCAGCGTCAGTTCGTCGCGCTCGCTCATCTGGCGCTGATAGCGCAGACCGGCCTGGGTCTGATCGAGCGACTTGCGGGTGTTGTATTGATCCGCGCGCGGCGCCTGGCGCGGGTTTTCCTTCCATTCCGCTTCGGTCAGGCCGCCCGGATCGCCGGCGTCAATGGAGACGCTGTTGAACATCAGCGTCAGGGTACTGACGTCGTCCAACCGCACGCCGAGCTTGCCGTTGCCGAGGTTTTTCCGCGCGGCGCTGTGATCGCGATAGCCCTGAGTGGTGAAGCGGGTGCCGGAGATAGTGTAGTTGACGTCGCCGGCCTGGGTGCCGTCGCCGGTGGCGCCGGTCGCTTTCACCCCGTAGCGCCAGGTGTTGTCGCTGCCGAAATAGCTGCCGGCCTCCAGCGTTGGCGGCTGGGCGCCGGTCTGGGTGTCAACGTTGATCACCCCGCCCGAAGCGTTGCCGTACAGCGCGGAATAGGGGCCGCGCAGCACCTCGATGCGCTCGACGGAGTTGATGTCGATGTTGGAGGTTTGTCCCTGGCCGTCGGGCATGGTGGCGGGGATGCCGTCGACGTACATGCGCACCCCGCGCACGCCGAACATCGATCGGCTGCCGAATCCGCGTATCGACAGCTGCAGATCCTGCGCATAGTTTTGCCGGTTTTGAAGCTGCAGACCCGGCACGCTGCCAAGGTTTTCCGACAGGTTAATCTGCGGTGCGGCGTTGCGCAGGTCCTGGCCGTCGATCACGCTGACGGACACCGGCGATCCCAGCTCGGTCAATCCGATGGGTTGCGCCATTACCACCAGCGTATCGCTGTCTTTCTGATCCGCCGCCAGGGCCGAACCGATGCAGACCGGCTGCAGCAATAACAGGGTTGCCGGGGTCAAGACGGGACGTTTTTTATTCATCAGATAATTCTGCCAATAATGCTGAAAAAATTGCCCGCAAGTGGGCGAAAATAGCCATTTGTGACTCCCTGTACTGGCATTCAATGGGAGGGAAACTGCATCCTGCAACGAGTATAGGATATTCCGACACCGTACGCTTTGGAATAGCGCAACTGAAAGATGCGTGTTTTAATTTAAGAAGATTCTCTTTTTTATCGATTTTTCCGCGATACCTTTAAATTAGATTTATTTATATTAAATATATTCCCATCCTTGATTTTAATTTATTTACAATAGTTATTTTATTTATGAATGAAAAGCCAAGATTCATTTTTAAATGATAAATTATTTTTTATGTCATTGTTTTTATTGGTTTTAGTTTATTTGTGTTTTTGTAGCTTTATTTTTTATAAAAATAAAATAATATTCGCTCTTATGTTTTTTAAGTTTTCGCCTAACAGCTCAATCGCATAACCATCACGTTATTTATGCCATGCATAAATATCTATTCATATATTATTGGAATATATTAAAAGGGAATTGATTCATGGGCGCGATCATCGCTTCACCCTATACCCACACGTTTTGGAATGAATACGTCCTCAATCCACACTCCTGCGAGTACAACCTGGTGCTGGATCAGACCATTGAGGGGGCGCTGGACGTCGATCGACTGCGCGCGGCGGTCGAGGGCGTGTGCCGGGACTATATTCTGTTTCACCATGTCCTCGACGACAGCTCGCCGCAATTACGCTGGGTAAAGACGGAGAAGAAAATTGCGTTGGAAACGCTTGATGCCGATTGCGATGCCGGTAAATTAATCAATACGCCGTTCGATCTCCGGGAGGGGCCGCTGTGCCGCTTCTACCTGATTGAGTTGGCGCCGCAGCGCTATAATTTGATCATTGTCGTTCATCACATCCTGATCGACGGCCTGTCCGGCCAGGAGTTCTACAACGCCGTTTCCGCCTATTACAATCGCGGGGCTGCCGTGGCGCCGCCGCAGGCGGATGAAACGGACATTTGTCGATTGTACCGGCGCTATGAGGCGGATATCGCGGCGTTGAAGCAGGACTTCGCTTCCGCGTCATTCTGGGGCGACCGGTTGGCCGAATGCGCCCCGCGCGTAGCGTTGCCTTATCTCCCCGGTGAAGCCCCCGAAGCACCCGGCGCCGGTGAAGTGCGCTTTACGTTGCCGTTCGCCGAGTGGCAGGCGCTGAAGTCCGGCGTCAGATATGCCAACCCATTCCTGATATTCAAAACGCTGTGGGCGTTGCTGATCGCCCGGCAATCCGCGCAGGACACGGTGCATATCGGTTATCCCGTCGCGCCGGACGGCGGCGAGCCGCTGTTTTTCGGCGCCCAGGTCAACACCGCGGTGTTTCCCTTAACGCTCGCCCCGCAAGCCACGTTCAACCAGCTGTACCGCGCGACGCTGGCCTACAGCAAAGCGCTCAAGGCGACGGGCAAGCTGCGGCACAGCCAATTGCCGGTTTATGACATGCTGAACCTCAGCCCGGTGCGCGAGCTGAACGTCAATTTCACTCAGGCTTACCTGAAAGATGCGCCGCTGGCGATTGACGGTTGCCGCATCGGCGTCAATCACCGTTACAACGTCGATCTGGCCGGTTCGGAACTGCTGCTGGAGTATCAGCCGACCGAGCAGGCCTTTGAGTTTCGCCTGCGTTATCGGCCCGATCTGTTCGACGCCACGCAAATGGCGGAGATGGCGGATCAGTATCTCGGGCTATTGCGGCGTGCGCTAACCGAACCGGACGCGCCGATAGCCGCGTGGCCGCAGCTCACGGCGCAGCAGGTTTTACGCTGCCGCGACGCCTGGGAGAGCGAGCCGGACACGGCCGACCCAGGGGCGACACTGCTCGACGGCGTGGCTCGCCAGGCGCGCCGTCATCCGGAACGCATCGCCGTAACCGATGCCAACGGTTCGCTCAGCTACCGCCAACTGGCGCAGCGCAGCGATCGCCTGGCAATACGGCTGAGGGAAGAATATCGCCGGTTGCGCGGCGCCGCCATGCCGCCAGAGACGCTGATCCCGCTGTATCTGCAGCGCAGCGCGGAAGCGGTGGTGGCGATGCTGGCCATCATGAAGGCGGGCGGCGCATATGTGCCGCTGGATCCCGCGGCGCCGGCGCAGCGCCTGGAATATATTCTGCAAGAGGTGAACAGCCCCATCGTCCTGACGGAAAGCGCATTGCAAGGGGCGGCGCAGCGACTGGCGCCGGACGGCGTTTGCCTGGCGGCGGATGAATCGCTTGCCGATGCGGATGCCGCGAGCCTGCCGAATGTCGAAGCCCGGCAATTGGCCTACGTGATTTACACCTCCGGCACCAGCGGGCGGCCGAAAGGCACGCTGTGCGAACACCGGGGCGCGGCCAACATGGTGCGGGGTCATACGCAGCGTTTGCTGCGCAATGAATCGGGCGCGCTCAACTGCCTGCAGTTCGCGTCGCTGGCCTTTGACGCGCACGTGTTTGAAGTGTTCATGGCCCTGAGCAACGGCCACCGGCTGTTCATCGCGGGCGAGGCGCAGCGACGCGATCCGGCGCTGTTGTGCGGCCAAATGGCGGCCTGGGGCATCGAAGCCTGTTTCCTGCCGCCGGCGCTGCTTGGCACCTTGCCAGACCTGCCGGCTTCGGTGCGCTATCTCGCGACCGGTGGCGAGGCGACCGCGCAGGAGGCGCTCGACCATTACCTGGCCTGCGGCATGCAGGTTGCCAATCTGTACGGCCCGACCGAGGCTTCGGTCAGCGCCAGTCTGAATATCTATCGCCGCAACGGCGCGCGCAATATCGGCCACGCCATCGCCAATATGCGTTGTTATGTGGTTGACGAGCATGACAATCTAATGCCGCTGGGGGCGGAGGGCGAGCTGTGTCTGGCCGGCGTCGGCCTGGCGCGCGGATATCTGAACCTGCCGGCGCTGACGGAAGCCGCATTCGTCGCCAATCCTTTTGAACTGCGTGAGCCTTACCGGCGCCTGTATCGCACCGGCGACCGGGTACGGCGCTTGGCCGACGGCAGCCTGGACTATCTTGGGCGACACGACCAGCAGATCAAGATCAACGGCTATCGCATCGAGTTGGGCGAGATCGAAATGCAGCTGCGCGCGCTGCCCGAGGTGGCCGAGGCGGTGGTGACCCTGCGCCCCGGCACGACGGACCAACTGGCGGCCTGGTATGTGCCGAAGCCCGGCGCGACGCCGCAGGCCGGCGACCTCTTGCAACGCCTGGCGGCGCAGCTGCCGCATTATATGTTGCCGTCGGCGCTGTCGGCGCTGTCGGCGCTGCCGCTGACGGTGAGCCGCAAGGTCGATTACCGGGCATTGCCGGAACCGCTGCCGGTCGAGCGGCAAACGGCGTTTCGCCAACCGGGCACGCCGCTGGAGACTCAGCTTTCTACACTGTTCAATCGGCTGCTGGGCGGCCATGTCGGCATGGACGACAACTTCTTCCGCCTCGGCGGCAACTCCATTATGGCCATCAGGCTGTGTCACGAAGTGAATAAATTGCCGGGGGCGAAGATCTCGGTGCTGACGTTGAATCAGCATCCGACGGTGGCCGCGCTGAGCGAGCATATCGCCGCTCAACGGCAGGCGCCGTCGGATGAGCCGCCCATCCTCGCCGGCGGGCTGCGGGAGGGGCCGTTGTCGCTTCAGCAGTCGCGATTGTGGTTTGTTCAGCAACTGTCGGCGGACGCCACGCACTATCTGTCGCCGGTGCTGCTGCGGCTGGCGCCGGACATCGATGACCAACGTTTTGCGGACTGTCTGCAGGCGATCGTCGAGCGCCACCAGATCCTGCGTAGCCTGATTCGCCAGAATGAGCGGGGCGAAGCCAGCCAGTGGGTCAGCGACGCCGTGCTGCCGGTGCCTTTGCTAACGGTGAGCGGCGCTGAGTTTGACATGGCGCTGGCGCAGGCCTGCAGCCGGCCGATGGATTTGACGCGCGAGCTGCCGCTGCGCGCCACGCGCTATCGTTACCGCGATGCGGCGGGCGGGGAAACGGCCGTTTGTCTGTTGGTGTTCCATCACATCGTCTTTGACGGTTGGTCGCTTGAGGTGCTGCTGCAGGAGCTGGACGCGCGCTATCGGGGAACGTGGCGTAAAGCGACAGAGCCGGCGCTGCAATACCTCGACTATGCCTGCTGGCAACACGCGCCGGAAAATGTGCAGCGCCGGGCCGACGAATTGGCCTTTTGGCAACGAGAGCTGGCGGGCTGGCAGCCGCTCTCGCTGCCGGTAGATTTTTTGCGGCCGGCGGTCTTCGACGTACGCGGCGACAACAGCGAAGTGCCGCTGCCGGCGGCGCTGGTGAAGGCGCTGGAGGCGTTGGCGCGCCGAGAGGGCGTGACGCTGCATGCCGTGATGCTGGCGGGGTTCATGCTGTTGCTTGCCCGCTACAGCGGTCAGAACGATGTGATGGTGGGCACGCCGCTGGCGAACCGCAATCGCCCTGAGCTGGGGAATCTGATCGGATTCTTTGTCAATACGCTGCCTTTACGCCGGCAGATCGACACGCGTCAGGGCGTCGCCGAGTTTGTGCGAGAGGTTGCGGCCACGACGCTGCGGGCGCAGCAGCATCAGACGCTGTCGCTGGAGGCGCTGGTGGACGCTCTGGCGCTGCCGCGCGACTTTTCGCGGCATCCGCTGTTCCAGGTCATGTTCGCGCTGGAGGGCGAGAGCGGCGCACCGACGCGTCCGGACTGGCTGTCGGTGGTCGATCTGAGCGCGGATGAGCGCACCGCCAAGTTCGATCTGACGCTCACGCTGACGCCGCAGGGGGAGCAGATGCGCGCGCGCTTCAACTTCGCGTCGGCGCTGTTCAGCAAAGCGTCGATGGAGCGGTTGGCCGGCTACTATCTCGCCCTATTGCAACAGATGGCGCGCCACGATGACTGGCCGCTGGAAAATATTCGTCTGCAGCCGCAGAGCCCGGCGCTGCCTGCGGCGCCGGCCTTTAGCTATGCGTTTGAACGTTGCCTGCAACAGGATTTCGTGCGGCATGCGCAGCGCAATCCGCAGGCCGTCGCGGTGATCGACGCGCAGGGGGAAATGACGTACGGCGAACTGCACGAGGCGGCGTTAACGCTGGCCACTCAACTGCGTGTGCAGGGCAAGATGACCGGCGACGCCATCGCCGTCGTCGCCGACAAGGGGCGCCGGCAGCCGATCGCCCTGTTGGCGGCGCTGATGTGCGGCAAGGCGTTTTTGCCGATGGAGGCGACATGGCCGCCGCAGCGGCGGCTGAAGGTGATGGCGCAGGCCGGCATCAATACGTTGCTCAGCGATGCGCCTTGGGCCTGCGACGAGATCAACCTGGTCGAACTGAATGCCGGCGGGCTGGCGGCGCAGTTGCCGCTGCCGGAGAGGCGCCTGCCGGCGGTGGAGGCCGGTCCTGACAGCCTGGCCTATATCATTTTCACTTCGGGCTCGACCGGCACGCCCAAGGGCGTGGCGATCGAACATCGCAGCGCGGTGAACATGCTGGAAGGCGTTCGGCGGTATTTTGGGTTCAACGAGCGGGATCGCAGCCTGGCGCTCAGCGCGTTGAGCTTCGATCTGGCGATCTTCGATATTTTCAGCCCGTTGAGCGCGGGCGGCGCGGTTGTGATGCCGGCCGAGCGAGATCGGGTCAATCCGCAAGCCTGGTATCAGCTGATGATGACACATCGAGTGACGCAATGGTTGAGCGCACCGGCCCTGATGGAGCTGTTGCTGGACTATGTAAACGGCGCGGGGCTGGCGGCCGGGCCTGCGCCGGCGCTGCGGGCGGTGATGGTGGGGGGCGACTGGATCGCCACCTCGCTGCCGGAACGCTGCCTGGCCTGGGCGCCGCACGTCCGCTTCTGCAGCGCCGGCGGCGCTACGGAGGCGGCGATCTTCACCATGCTGTATGAGGTGCCGCGAGGCGAGAAAATTCGCTCGGTCAGCATCCCTTACGGTAAACCGTTGCCGCACCAGCGTTGCTACATTCTGGATGCCGGACGACGGCCCGCGGCGCCGGGCGTGCGCGGGGAGATCTATCTGGCCGGTGAAGGGTTGGCGCGCGGGTATTACGGCGATCCGCAACGCACCGCCGAGAGTTTCTTCTGGCATGAGGAGCTGCAGGAGCGGGTGTATCGCACCGGCGACGCGGGCCGGTGGCTCGAGGACGGCAATGTGGAGTTCCTGGGGCGTCTCGATCAGCAGGTCAAGCTGAACGGCTACCGCATCGAGCTGGGTGAAATAGAGCATGCCGCGCTTGCCTATCCGGGGGTGACCGCCTGTTGTTGCGTGCTCGTCACCGCCCCTCAGCCCTGTCTGGCCGCTTACTTCGTTGCCGATGAGGCGATCGCCCCGCAGGATTTGGCGCAGCATTTGAGCAGCCAACTGCCTCCTTACATGGTGCCGCAGGCGCTGATGCAGCTGGCACAGCTGCCGCTGACCGAAAACGGCAAGATAGCCCGACAGGCGTTGCCGCCGCCGAAAAGGACGGCGCGCGAGTTTGTCGCGGCGCAGAACGAGCGGGAGAACGCTTGCCTGGCGGTGTGGCGCGATCTGTTGCAGCGGCAGGATATCGGCGTGGAGGACAATTTCTTCACGCTGGGCGGCAATTCCCTTCTGGCGATCCAGGCCTGTTACCAGCTCGGTCAACGGTTGGGGATCGAGGTGACGTTGAGCGAGCTGGGCCGGTTCCCGACGATCCGTTCATTGTGCCGTGCGTTGCTGCGGCAGGGGGAGGGCGCCGCGCCGATGTCGATCCCGCCGCTGCGGCAACGCGAGTATCCGCTCTCCGCTTCACAGCTGCAGCTGTGGTTTATCGAGAACCTGAACGGCGGCGGCAATCTTTATCATGTGCCGATGCTGTTCCGTCTCGGCGACGATGTCTGTCTGACGGCTTACGAGCGCAGTCTGCAGGCGGTCGTCGCCCGGCATCAGGTGTTGCACAGCCTGATTGCCCAGAAGCCGTCCCAAATTGCCGTCGCCCGGGCCTGTGAACAAACGCTTTCGCTGGAGCGCGTGGCGCTGGAGGCGGCGCGCTGGCCGGACAGACTGCGGCAGGATATCGATCGGCCGTTTGCCCTGGAGGCGGAGTTGCCGATCAGAGCGAGCGTTTACCAGGTGGTGCAGCCTGATGGCGGGCGGGTGACTTACAGCCTGATCCTGGTGCACCACCTGGCGTTTGACGGCTGGTCGCAGCCGGTGCTGCTGCAGGAGTTGGATGCGCTGTATCAGGCGCAGCGGCAAGGGCGGGAGGCTGAGCTGGCGGCGTTGCCGTTGCAATATGGCGACTATGCCGTCTGGCAGCGGCGCTGGCTGGACTCCGCGCTGGCGGATGAGGCGAAAGCGTATTGGCGACAAGCGCTGGATGGGTGGCAGGCGCTGGAGATGCCGCTCGATTTCGTGCGGCCGGCGCGCTTCGATCATCGCGGCGCCAATCACGTCATCGCGCTGCCGGAGGCCCTGACGATGCAGGCGGCGCAGTTCGCCCGGCGGCAAGGCGTCACGCCGTTTGCGCTGTATCTTGCGGCCTTTAATCTGCTGCTCGGTTACTTCAGCGGCCAGCAAGACATTCTGGTCGGTACGCCGGTCGCTAACCGGCCGGTGGCGGAGACCCGCTCGGCGATCGGATTCTTCGTCAATACGCTGCCGTTGCGCTCGCAAATAGACGATGCGGCGTCGCTGAACGATTATGTGCATCGGGTCTTTGATGGCGTGCTGCAGGCGCAGCGGCATCAGAATTTACCGTTGGATCAGTTGATTGAGCTGCTGCAGGTGCCGCGCGATCTGTCGCGCCATCCGCTGTTTCAGACGCTGTTCGCGCTGGAAGAGGCGGGTGAAGCGCCGGCCTGGCTGGCGCCGCAGGATCTGTTGACACACTATCAGGCGGCCAAATTCGATTTGACGCTGAGCATACAGTCGGCGCCGCAAGGCGGCAGGGCGATCTTCAACTATGCCACCGCCCTGTTTGCACCGGCCACGCTGGCGCTGTTGGGTGAGTATTATCTGACGATCCTCACGCAGATCGTCAATCACGGGGAGCAGCGCGTCAGTCAGTTGGCGCTGGTATCGGCGAGTGAAACGGCGCGGCAGCGCGCCTTCCGTCAATCCTGTCCGCCGGCCTACGATTTCGAACGCGCCATCCATCATGATTTTATCCGTCAGGCCGAGCGCGATCCGCAGCGGGTGGCGATCGTCGATGAATGGGGTGAGCTGAACTACGGTGAGCTGTATCGGCGTGCGTTGGCGCTGTCGTTGCAGCTGCGCGAGCATGCGGATATGCGCGCCGACACCATCGCGGTGATGGTGGACAAAGGGCGGGCGCAAATCATTGCGGTGCTGGCGATCCTGATGGCCGGCAAGGCCTATTTGCCGCTGGACGGCGCCTGGCCGGAACGCCGCCGCCTGGATATCGTCGCGCAGTCGCAGACCCGGATTATCCTCAGCAGCCGGGCGTGGGCGGCCCACGGTAACGCCAGACTGTTGACGATCGATCCGCAAGGTGCGGTCAACGCGTTACCGCCGGCGGCGCCGGGTGAGCCGGTCTTGCCGGCGCCTTCCGCGCTGGCCTATGTGATCTTCACCTCCGGTTCTACCGGCACGCCGAAAGGGGTGGCGATAGAACATCGCGGCGCGGTGAACAGCATCATCGATACCTTGCACCAGCTGGAACTCGGCGCGGACGATCGCGGGTTGGCGCTCAGCGCGCTGAGCTTCGACATTTCGGTGTTCGATATTTTCGGCCTGCTGTCGGTGGGCGGCGCCATCGTGATGCCGTCCGAAACCGAACGCTATCAGCCGGAGGCGTGGCATCGGTTGTTGATGACTCAGGGGGTGACCTTCTGGAATTCCGCGCCTTCGGTGATGACGCTGCTGGTGGAGCAGTTGGAGTCCGCCGCGTCGCAGGCGCAGTGGCCGCATTTGCGCAACGTGGTGCTGGTGGGCGAGGTGATCTCGCGTTCACTGCCGGCGCGCATTCGCCAATGGCGGCCAGGGTGCCGGGTAGTCAGCGCCGGGGGCGCGACCGAAAGCTCCATTTGGTCGATTTTGTACGACATTCCGGAAACGCCGATCCTGGCGCCCAGCGTGCCTTATGGCCGGGCGATGGCCCATCAGCGTTTCTATGTGCTGGATCGCCATCTGCGCGTGTTGCCGCCCTGCTTACCGGGGGAGCAGTACATCGGTGGGGCCGGCGTGGCGCGCGGCTATTACCGCAATCCGTCGCTGACCGAGGAAAAATTCATCTACCATCCGGAACTGGGGGAGCGGCTTTATCGCACCGGCGATGCCGGGCGCTATTTGCCGGACGGCAATCTGGAGTTCCTCGGCCGTATGGATTTTCAGGTGAAAATCAATGGCTACCGCGTCGAGCTGGGGGAGGTCGAGCAATGTGCGCTGGCGTTCGGCGCGATCAAATCCTGCTGCGCCGTGGTGCTGTCAGAGGCGCATCGGCAGCGTCTGGCGCTGTATTACGTCAGTGAGGCGCCGCTGGAGGAGTCGGCGCTGCTGGCCTTTATGAGCGGGCAATTGCCGCTATACATGCTGCCCGCGGCCCTGGTGCGGCTGGAAGCGTTGCCGTACAACTCCAGCGGCAAGCTGGATCGCAAGGCGTTGCCGGCGCCGACGGCGAATGAGCCGCAGGCCTATGTCGCTCCCGCGAACGCGCTGGAGCAGCAGTTGTGCGCATTGTGGCAGGAGGCGCTGCAGTGCGAGCAGGTCGGCATGACGGACGATTTCTTCCTGCTGGGCGGCACTTCGATCAAGGCGATCTCCCTGTGCGTCGGCATGGGCGAACTGATGGCCGCGCCGGTGCCGGTGGTGCAGCTGTTGCAAAGCCGCACCCTGAAAAATCTGCTGGCCGCCAACGAGCGCCGTTTGGTCATGCCGCTTAACCGCCGGACAGACGGCGTGCCCGCGGTGTGGATGATCCACCCGGCGCTGGTGGGCGCGGAGGCGTTTCATGCTTTCGCTCAGCCGTTGCAAGGGCGACTCAATTGCTATGGCGTCGATAACCATAATCTTTACCATCAACCGACCATCGACTCGCTCGGCGAGCTGGCCGAACGGTATTTAAACGACATGATTGCCGCCGGCCTGCTGCAAGACGCCGGGCCGGTGCGCATTCTCGGGTGGTCGCTGGGGGGCATCATCGCGCTGGAGATCGCCGCTCGCCTGGAGGCGCGCGGCTGCCGTAACGTGCAGCTGTATCTGCTGGACAGCTTCTATCGGCAGACCACGGCGGAGCTGCCGCTGGAGCAACTGCTGCCTGCGCTGGGCATCGAGGGCGAGGCGGCGACACGCGCCATGGCCGCCGGGCAGGCGGAGCGGCGGCTGTCAGAGGGAAGGCTGAGCCGCCGATTGCAGACCACGAAAGTGATGCTGTTCAAGGCGATGGAGGGTAATCCGCAGTTGCCAGAGGCGATAACGGCGCCGCTGCTGGCGCTGGAAGATAATGGGCTGGGCGCGGTTTGCGCGCAGCTCAAGATTATCCCGCTGGCTTGTCACCACCATAATATCTTGCAGTGTGAGGAGGCGATCGGCAACGTACTCAATCAGGACGCCTGATTGGCTCACCGGCTCCGTACAGGCAGGCGGAGCCGGCAAGCCAGGCATTGCGGCGCAGGGGCCGAGGAAGGCGAGGACTAACGCGGTCGCTTTCCTCTGCGCGCGTCAGCGGCAGCCGATATGGATAGCGACCGCATCAGGCGCCCAGGCCGCCGAGGCACAGGTATTTGATCTCGAGATAGTCTTCGATGCCGTATTTTGAGCCTTCACGGCCCAAACCGGAGTGTTTCATGCCGCCGAACGGCGCCACCTCGGTGGAGATCAGCCCTTCGTTGATGCCGACAATGCCGTACTCCAGCGCTTCGGCCACGCGCATCACCCGGCCGATGTCGCGGCTGTAGAAGTAAGCGGCCAGGCCGAACGGCGTGTCGTTGGCCAGTTCGACGGCGTCGGCTTCCTGGCTGAAGCGGATCAGGGGCGCCACCGGGCCGAACGTCTCCTCGCGGAAGATTTTCGCCGTGCGCGGCACGTCGGTCAGGATGGTCGGGCTGAAGAAATTGCCGCCCAGCGCGTCAGGCTTGCCGCCCAGCAGCACCGAGGCGCCGTGCTCGACGGCGTCGGCGATGTGCTCGCGCACTTTCTCCACCGCGTCCGGGTTAATCAACGGGCCGATGGTGACGCCGTCATCCAGGCCGTTGCCGACTTTCAGCTTGGCGACGGCGGCTTTCAGTTTGGCGGCGAAGGCATCGTATACGCCGTCTTGCACCAGAAAACGGTTGGTGCAGACGCAGGTCTGGCCGGCGTTGCGGTATTTCGAAGCGACCGCGCCGGCCACGGCGGCGTCCAGATCGGCGTCGTCAAACACGATAAACGGCGCGTTGCCGCCCAGCTCCATGCTGGTTTTCTTGATGGTGGGCGCACACTGGGCCAGCAGCTGCGCGCCGACTTCGGTGCTGCCGGTGAAGGAGAGTTTACGCACGTCCGGGTTGGCGGTGAGTTCGCCGCCGATGCCTTTGCTGGGGCCTGTTATCACGTTGCACACCCCGGCGGGCAACCCGGCGCGCTCCGCCAGCACGGCGATCGCCAGCGCCGAGAACGGCGTCTGACTGGCGGGGCGGATCACCCCGGTGCAGCCGGCGGCCCAGCCGGGGCCGGCTTTACGGGTGATCATCGCCGCCGGGAAGTTCCACGGGGTGATGGCGGCGAACACGCCGATCGGCTCTTTTTGCACGATGATGCGGCGACCGGCCTGCGGCTGTGGAATGGTGTCGCCATACACCCGCTTGCCTTCCTCGGCGAACCATTCGATAAAGGAGGCGGCATAGGCGATTTCACCGCGGCTTTCGGCCAGCGGTTTGCCCTGTTCCGCCGTCATGATGCGCGCCAGATCTTCCTGATTTTCCATCATCAGCTCAAACAGCCGCCGCAGCTTGCCGGCGCGCTCTTTGGCGGTCAGCGCGCGCCAGGCGGGCAGCGCTTTTTTGGCGGCGGCGATGGCGCGAGCGGTTTCTTCGGCGCCGAAGGCCGGCACGTGGCCGATCCGCTCGCCGTTGGCGGGGTTATGAATGGCGATCGTGCGGCCTTCCTGGGCCGGCAACCATTGCCCGTCGATGTAATTGGCCTCGCGGAACAGCGTGGGATCCTTGAGGGTGGCGCGGATACTGATGCTCATGAGTCTCTTCCTTTGCTGAGTTCAACGGAGTGGTCTATTCCATACGGCTCCCCTTTACCCTAGCAAACTTTGCCGCCGCCGTTTGCCAACGCGACGACAAGATGGCCGTTTTCTCACTGCGCATCTTCTGTACAAAAAATATCCGCCGTCGGGTCGATACTGAAAGAGCAGGCATATGACCCTTTTCGATGTGATTAAAAGGAGTGTGCGAATGATGAAATCAGTGGACAGACATCTCGCGGCCTACGGCAGCGAAATGGATTTTTTGGCGTCGAGCATCGCCCTGATGGAATGGCAAGGGCGGCAGATTGACGCCGGGCAGGTGGCCGGCAATATGTCGGAGCAGCAAAGCCGCCTGTTCTTTGCGCGGTTGAATTATTTTCGTCAGCTTTATCAGGCCGCATCGGCGGCCGAACACAGCCTGTAATTTCCGATCCAGCCCCGCCGCCGCGGGGCTTTTCATTTCAGCTCAGCGGCGCCACACCCCGGTCGCCAGCGTCGCCGGCGAATACTCCAGATTGCGCCCTCGCCACGGCAGCGCCGCCGCAAAACGCCAGGCGCGGCGCACGTCAAATCGCCAATAGCGTTCCGCCCCTTCGACGCCGGGATCCCCTTCCGCCTGCCAGAGGATCTGCGTTTCCCCCTGCATATGCAGCACGTCGCCGCGATCGAAATCGATGAACAGCAGCGCCGCCCGCGGTTCGGCCAGCAGATTGCCCAACGTGTTCATGTAGCGGTTGCCGCGAAAGTCCGGCATCCACAGCGTGTCGCCTTCCAGATGGATAAAGCCGGGGCGGCCGCCGCGATGGGAAATATCCACGCCGCCCTGCGGCAGTGCCAGGTGCGCGCAGCTGGCGACGAAGCAGGTGTCCGCGGCGCGGATCAGCGCCTGCGCCGCCGCATCCAGCACGGCCAAATGCTCAACCGGCTGCGGCCGGCTGTCCACCGGGTAGAGTTCGCGGCGCTGAATGTACTGCGGGCAGTTGCCGAAGCTTTGCTGAACGAGGATTTCCACCCGGTTTTTGTCGGTGCGGCCGACGGCGCCGTTGGCGCGGTTGCGCCGCCGATTGCTGAAATCCAGCCCCAGCGTGCCGACCGGCTTGCCGGGCAGCAACAGCGCCTGGGCGGGATCGTCGCTGCGGCGCGGCGCGCTGATGCGTAAGTGCGTGTCGTCCGGCGTGCGTAAAAATCCGGGCGGGCCGGTGAACAGGGTGGCGATGGGCCAGCCTTGTTCATCCAGCGTGGCGACAAACAGGTAGGGCAGCGCGGCGAAAAACGCGCGGTGCTGATCCGGCATCGCGGGGTAGATGCCGCCGCCTACGCCGCCAAACCCGGCCAGCGTCTGCGCGCGCAGCTCATCGGGATGGAACAGTTGCGGGATCATGGCGTCAGCTCCCCGCCGGTTCCGGCAGGGCCGGCATGGCAAAGAAGCCGGGCAGTGCAGCGATGCGCGCCGCCCAGCGACGTATCGCAGGGTAAGGCGACAGTGAAATGCCGCCTTCAGCCGCGACCGCCACGTAGCTGTGGCAGGCCAGATCGGCGATGGTGGGGTGTTCGGTGGCCAGGTAGTCCCGCTCGCTCAGATGCTGTTCCATCTGCGGCAGGAAACGCTCGCTGACCGCCCGCGCCGCCTGATAGTCCTCCGGCACGGCGAATTGGGCGATCAGTCGGCAGGCCGCCGGGCCATAGCGGACTTCACCGGCGGCTTTGGAAAGCCAGGCCTGCACTCGCGCCGCCGCGGCCGGCTGTTCCGGCAGCCAGTGGCTGTCCGGCGCATAGCGCTTCACCAGATAGACCAGAATGGCGTTGCTGTCGGCCAGCGTCAGATCGCCATCCTGCAAGACCGGGATCTGGCCGAACGGGTTGAGCCGGCGGAAGGCTGCGCTCTGCCGTACGTCCGCCGAGGCTTCGACCCATGCATAGGGCAGCGCCAGCATGTGCAGCAGCAACGCCACGCGATGAACGTGGCCGGAAAGCGGGGTGCCGTAGAGTGTGATGGTGGACATGGCGTTTCTCCTCAGTGCTTTTTGTCAGCATACTCTTGCGTTGAACGAGCGAAATCCGGCAATGTGGAAATTGATAATTTCACTTTTCGGAAGAATCTATGGATCGGTTAGACGAGTTGGCGATTTTCGTGGCGGTGGTGCAGCAAGGCAGCCTGGCGGCGGCCGGGCGCAAACTGCGGCGTTCGGCGCCGGCGATCACCCGGGCCATCGCCGCGCTGGAACAGCGTTTCGGCACCCGATTGGTGGAGCGCACGACCCGGCGGCTGGCGCCCACCGAGGCGGGTGCGCGGCTGTTGGAGCGCGCGCAACGGCTGCTGCAGGATTATCAGGCGGTGGTGCAGGATACCGCCGAAGCGCAGCTGAGCGGCTTGCTGCGCATTACCTCGCCGGTGCAGTTCGGCCGCCGGTACGTGGCGCCGGTGGTGATGGCATTTCTCGATGATTACCCGCAGATGCAGATCGAAATGGTATTGAACGATCGCAATCTCGATCTGATTGACGAAGGGTTGGATATCGCGGTGCGCATCGGTCATCTGCAGGACTCTTCCCGCGTGGCGCGGCGGCTGGGGCAGGTCAGCCGGGTGACGATCGCCAGCCCGGATTACCTGGCGCGCTGCGGTGAACCGCGATCGCCGGCGCAGCTGGCGGAGCACGCCACCATCGTCGGCACCCAGCGGCCGTCGCTGCGCGAATGGCGCTTCGGCCCGCAGGAAAACGGCGAGCGCGTGCGATTGACGCCCCGGCTGTTGCTCAACGACGTGGAAGCGCAACTGCTGGCGGTGCGCGCCGGCAAGGGCGTCGCCCGGTTGCTCTCGTATCAGGTGGCGGACGATTTGGCCGCCGGTACGCTGGTGCGGCTGTTGACGGATCATGAGCCGTTGCCGATGCCGGTACAGCTGGTGGCGCAGCAGGCGCAGCACATGCCGCTGAAGGTGCGCGCCTTTTGGGATTATGCATTTGAACGGCTCAGCGCCTTGCCGCAAATTCAGCTGGACGGGCGGGGGAAATAAACGCAAAAAGTTTCATGGGTTAAACTTTTTCATTATTCATCAGGTTTTATTTTACCGGGCGCGCATTGCTGATGCGCCCGTCTTGACAATAATTTTGTCGGTGCTAATAGTTAATTCACATCTTAAATAATAAACGAAGTTTAATATATGAAACCACTTGCGGGGAGTTATGACAACGGCGCCACGGTGGATAATGAAGCGGCTATTTTGACTTCATTTCAAACCCGCAGCGCGGCTGTTTATAAACAGACGCGCCATGAAAATAATATTGCTTATGGCAACGGCGAACGTGAAACATTTGATTGGCTCTATTCTGCAAAGCAGCATCAGGGGACGTTAATTTTTATTCACGGCGGCTATTGGCAATTTTGCGATAAGGCGGATTTCGCCTTTATCGCCGCCGGGCCGCTGGCGTTGGGTTTTGACGTGGTGTTGGTGGAATATGCGCTCGCGCCGGCGGTGGATCTCGACGAAATATGCCGACAGATCGGAATGGCGCTGGATGCCATTCAGCGCCGCCTGCCGCCGCACTACGCCCATCCGGTTTATCTGTGCGGCCATTCCGCCGGCGGGCAGTTGGCGGCGCTCTGGCAGCAGCATGCGTTGGTGGATGCCGTCTTTCCCATCAGCGGCCTGTTCGAGCTGGCGCCGCTGCAACAAAGCTATGTCAATCGGGCGCTGCAGTTGACCACGCGGCAAATTGAAACGCTCAGCCCGGCGCGCCGCCTGCCGACGCGCGGCAAGTCGCTTACGCTGTATTACGGCGCATTGGAGCTGCCGGAACTGAGAGGTCAGTCGCAACACTATCATGCGGCGCTGCGCCAACGCGGGCTGCCGGCTGAACTGGTCGCGGTGCCAGGCGCCAACCATTTCACCATCCTGGATGCGTTGTTCGCCGCCGACGGCGCGCTGCTTCGCCAACTTGACCACCACGGGAACCACTGACATGCGCGAGATTGTAGAGACCGGGCTGCCGGATATCGGCCAGCCTTTTTCCTGGGCCACCCGGGGCGGCGGCATGCTGTTTACCGCCCACGGCCCGGTGCGGGCGGACGGCAGCATCGACACCGGCGCGCCGGAGCGACAGATTGCGCTGACCTTCGATAACCTGGCGCAGACGCTGAAGGCGGCGGGCAGCCACAGCGATAAGGTGCTGCAGGTGATCGTGTATCTTACCGACGTTAACGACGTTAAATGGCTCGATGATATTTACCAGAAATACTTTAATTATCCTTATCCCAATCGCTCCACGGTTATCGTCGAGAAATTGGTGGTGCCCGGAATGAAAATAGAAATTACCGTCAGCGCCATCGCCTGATTTAATTTCTCCTTAAGCCTGTCTTCATATTAATTCAATAACGAGTTAAGGATGCGTCATGTTTAAACAGATTGCACCTTCCGCCGCCGATCCTATTATGTCGCTGATGGAAGCCTATTTGCAGGATCCCAATCCGAAAAAAGTGAATTTAGGCATTGGGCTGTATTACGATCGGCAGGGGAATATTCCGCTGATGCAGGCGGTTGAGGCGGCCGAGCAGCGGTTGCTGGCGCTGCGCCGCCCGCACGGTTATCCGCCGATCGAAGGTTCGCCGCAGTTCGCCCGCCAGGTGCAGGCGCTGCTGTTCGGTGAGCAACAGGCGGCCGAGATCGCCACGGTGCAGACCGTCGGCGGCTCCGGCGCGTTGAAGCTGGCGGCGGATTTTTTGCGCCACTTTCTGGCGCGCGGTGAAATCTGGGTGTCCGATCCTACCTGGGCCAATCATTGGGCGATTTTCGAAGGCGCCGGGCTGCGGGTGAATACCTATCCCTACTTTGATGAAGCGGCGGGCGGCCTGCGTTTCGCCGCCATGCTCGACGCGCTGGACAGCCTGCCGCCGGGCAGCGTGGTCTTGCTGCACCCTTGTTGCCACAACCCAACCGGCACCGATCTGACGGCGGAGCAGTGGCGCGCCACGCTCGCCGTGCTGCAACGACGCAGCCTGCTGCCGCTGTTCGACATCGCCTATCAGGGCTTCGGCGACGGGCTGGAGGAAGACTGCTTTGCATTGCGCGAAGCGCTGAAAACCGATCTGCCGTTTTTGGTCTGCAATTCGTTTTCCAAAAACGTCGCGCTGTACGGCCAGCGTCTGGGCGCGCTGTCGGTGCGCTGCGCCGACGCGGAAAATGCCGCCAACGTCAAAGGGGCGTTAAAAACGCTGATCCGCCGCAGCTACTCCTGCCCGCCGACGCACGGCAGCCAGATCGTGGAAACCCTGCTCGGCGACGCCGAACTCGGCGAGCTTTGGCGCGATGAGCTGGCGGAAATGCGCTCACGCATCAAGCAAATGCGTGAACAGCTGGCCGCCGGGCTGGCACAGGGCGGCTCTTCGCTGGATCACCGGCGCATACGCGATCAGCGCGGCATGTTCAGCTATACCGGCCTGAACGAAGCGCAGCTGCAGACCCTGCGGCAGCGCTATGCCATCTATCTGGTCTCGCCCGGCCGCATGTGCCTGCCAGGGCTTAACCCCGGCAACATTGACTACGTGACCGCCGCGATCCTCGACGTCACCCGCACCGCCTAACTCCGCTCGGGAACCCAGCCATGCCACAGATGAATGATTTTGAGCATATCGCCCGCCGCCAGGGCGGGTTGAACAAGCATCTTACCGCCGGGCAGATGTCGATGCTGGCGATCGGCGGCGCCATCGGCACCGGGCTGTTTCTCGGCAGCGCCTACGCCATTCAGATGGCGGGGCCGTCGGTATTGCTGAGCTACCTGATCGGTGGCGTCATTGCGCTGCTGCTGATGGGCAGCCTGGCGGAAATGACCTCCGAACACCCGACGCCCGGCTCGTTCGGCGACTACGCCGAATTCTATCTCGGCCCGCTGTTCGGTTTTCTGGTGCGTTACTCTTACTGGTCTTGCGTGGTGCTGGCGGTGGGCACCGAAGTCACCGCCATCGGCATGTACATGCAGTTCTGGTTCCCGGCGACGCCGACCTGGCCGTGGGTGCTGCTGTTCTCGGCGGCGGTGATCGTTGTTAACGTGATCGGCGTGAAATCGTTCGGCCAGGTGGAATACGCGCTGTCCACCGTCAAAGTGACGGCGATCGTGGCGTTTATTCTGATCGGCATCGGCATTCTGGCGTTCTCGGGCAACCCGGCCTACGGCCTGCGCAACCTGACCGCCGGCGGCTTTATGCCGTTTGGCGTCAAGGGCATGTGGTTCGCGGTGATCGTGTCCATCTTCAGCTACCTGAGCATTGAAATGATCGCGGTGGCCGCCGGCGAGGCGAAGAATCCGGTGATTGCGGTGAAGGCGGCGTTCAAGGGCACCATCGTGCGGCTGTTCATCTTCTACATGCTGTCGATCGCCCTGATGCTGGCCATCGTGCCCTGGCGCCAGTCCGGCACCGGCGAAAGCCCGTTCCTGATGGCGATGAACGTGATCCATCTGCCCGCCGCCGCCGGTATTTTCAACTTTATCGTGCTGGTAGCGGCGCTGTCGGCAATGAACAGCCAGCTGTATATCACCACTCGCATGATGTTCTCGCTGTCGCGCGCCGGGCAGGCGCCGGCGGCGTTGGGGCGCGTCAGCCGGCGCGGTATTCCGGTCAATGCGCTGGCGATGTCGTGCATCGGTATCGTGGTGTCTATCGTGCTGAGCCTGGTGGCGCCGGAAACCTCGTTCGCCGCCATGATGTCTATCTCGGTGTATGGCGCCTGCTTTACCTGGCTGATGATTTTCGTCACCCACCTGTTCTTCCGCCGCCGGCATCGGCAGACCCACCTGAAATTTCGCATGTGGGGCTTTCCCTATACCACCTTGCTCGGCGCCGGGCTGATGGCAGCGTTGATGATCTCGACGGCGTTTACCGAATTCTTCCGCATGACGCTGTGGTTCGGTATTCCGTTCACCTTGCTGCTGGTGGCGGCTTATCACTTCCAGAGCCGCCGCGCGGTTGCGCCGTCGCCACTCAAGGCACCGGAAGTGGAGTAATGAGAGGGGACTGAGGTGCGCCTTCAGCCCCTGAGACTAAAGCTGGCTTTTCGGGATCAGGTGGTCGCCGAAGCTCAGGCGCCGGCGGCCCGGTTCGATTTCGGTCAACGGCGCCACTTCGTGCAGCGAGGATTTGCAGCGCTGCACCAAATCCTGATACTCGCGGGTGCCGGCGATCTTCCAGGCCAGCTCCTGTTCGGTCAGATCGCGCAGCACGCGCGCCGGGCTGCCGACCACCAGCTTGTTGGCTTCGATCACCGCCGCGGCTTTGACGAACGCCATCGCGCCGACGATGGTGTTCTCGCCGATCTCCGCACCGTCCATCACCACCGCGTTCATGCCCACCATCGCGTTGCGGCGAATGCGGCAGCCGTGCAGGATGGCGCCGTGGCCGATATGGCCGTCTTCTTCCACCACCGTGTCCTGCTGCGGGAAGCCGTGCATCACGCAGTTGTCCTGAATGTTGGCGCCGTCGCAGATCACCAGGCGGCCAAAATCGCCGCGCAGGCTGGCGTTCGGGCCGATATACACGTGTTTGCCGACGATCACGTCGCCGATCAGCACCGCCGTCGGGTGCACGTAACTGCTGGGGTCAACGACCGGCGTCAGGCCGTCAATCTGATACACAGGCATAGCGTGAGTTCCTTAACATGTAGGGTCGCGCGGCAGGCCGCCGAAGCGCCGATAGTAGCCGGCGGCCGGCGCGGGCAGGGCGCCGATGGTGGTCTCCGCCAGCGCGCTGACGTAGTCCGTCGCGGCGCGATCGACCTGCTGATAGAGATTGATGCACAGATTGCGGGCGATCTGGCCCTCCCACTGGGCGGGCAGCAGCGCATCCGGCAGCAGCGGATCTTTCAACACCACGCGACGGAAGAAGTGAATCAATAATAGCTTAATCTGGAAACAGCGCAGCGGCGTCAGCGCCGCCGGGTCGACTTCGCGCAGCAGCGCCATCAGCGGCCGGAAAGAGACGATAAACTCATGATAACCGGCCGCCACCTCGCTCAATGACCAGCAGTCGGCCACCAGTTTCTGCAGCGTTTGCTCGGAGCGGTTGTAGGGGTAATCGGCGCGGAAGTAGATCACCTGCTCGCTGGCGTTCAATTCGCCGAGCAGCGCCGTCACGTCGGTTTGCGCATGGGTGGGGGCGGCCATCAGGTTGTTGGCGATCTGCCCGAACCCGAGCCAGCCCAGCTCTTTTTTCAGCCGCGCGCGCGCGTTTTTTTCGGCGCATTCCAGCAGCAACAGCTCCCATTTGCCGTCCCAGGCGGGCTGCTCGCGCAGATAGATCTTCGATTCGGCGTGGCGGAACTGGCGCATTCCCTGCTCGGTCACGCGGTAGAAGCTGCGGCGGCCGATTTTCTCCACCGCCAGCCACCCCTCTTTCTGCAGGCGGAACACCGAGGTGCGCACGAAACGATCGCCGAAACCGAAGGCCTCCAGCAGCGCGCTCAGGCTGCCGAGCCACACTTCGCCGCCGCGGTGGCTGAGCGCGTCGCCGTACAGCGAAATGATCAGCGACGTGCCGCTGATCGGTTGGGCGTCGACGGCATGGCGAATGAACTCATCCAGTTTATGTTCCATATTTTTCCATGAGTTAGCCTTCGATGAGCCACAACATTACCATAATTTGGGGCGGCGTCATCCGTGACGCCGTACGCCTCAGCGCGGCCGCAGATCGACCACGCGCTGCGCCTTGCCTTCCGAGCGCGGAATATCGCCGCAGTTGGCGATGCTGACGTCGGTGCTGACACCCACGATCGATTTGATGTGGTGGCGCAGCTGGTGGCAGATATCGCAACGCTGCTGATGGCTGAGGCTGAGCGCCGATTCTTTCAGCTCGACGCGCACCGCCAGCGTGTCCAGATGCCCGCTGCGGCTGACCTGCAGTTGATAGTGCGGCGACAGCTGCTCGAACTGCTTGATCTGTTCTTCCACCTGCGACGGGAAGACGTTGACGCCGCGGATGATCAGCATGTCGTCGGAGCGGCCGGTGATCTTGCCCATGCGGCGCATCTGGCGCGCGTCGCCCGGCAGCAGCCGGGTGAGATCGCGGGTGCGGTAGCGGATCACCGGCAGCGCCTCTTTGGTCAGGGTGGTGAACACCAGTTCGCCGTGCTCGCCGTCCGGCAGGGCGATGCCGGTCTCCGGGCAGATGATCTCCGGCAGGAAGTGGTCTTCCCAAATGGTGGGGCCGCCGCCGCTTTCCAGACATTCCATCGCCACGCCCGGCCCCATCACCTCCGACAGGCCGTAAATATCCAGCGCCTTGATGCCCATGCGGGTTTCGATTTCGTGGCGCAGGGCTTCGGTCCAGGGTTCGGCGCCGAACACGCCGAGCCGCAGCGAGCAGCCGCGCGCGTCGCCGCCCATTTTGCGCTCCAGTTCATCGATCAGCGTCAGGCAGTAGGACGGCGTCACCATGATGATGTCGGGTTTGAAATCGAGGATCAGCTGCGCCTGGCGTTCCGTCTGGCCGCCGGACATCGGGATCACCGTGGCGCCGAGCCGCTCCGCGCCGTAGTGCGCCCCCAGGCCGCCGGTAAACAGGCCGTAACCGTAGGCGACGTGCACCTTGTCTTTGGCGGTGGCGCCGCCGGCGCGCAGGCAGCGGGCGACGATATCGGCCCAGTTATCGATGTCGCGCTGGGTGTAGCCCACCACCGTCGGGCGGCCGGTGGTGCCCGAGGAGGCGTGGATGCGCACCACCTGTTCCATCGGCACCGCGAAGGTGTCGAACGGGTAGTTGTCGCGCAGATCCTGCTTGGTGGTGTAGGGGAAGCGCGCCAGATCGCTCAGCTGCTTAAGATCGTCGGGGTGTACGCCCGCCTGATCGAACTTGCGCTTGTACATCGGCACATTGTCGTAGGCGTGGTGCAGCGTCCACTTCAAACGCGCCAACTGCAACGCTTCAATCTCATCGCGCGAGGCGAATTCGATCGTTTCGAGGGGCTGTGGATTTATTGTCATGGTTAGCCTCAGGGGTCAGACACGCTCAATGATCATGGCGATGCCTTGGCCCACGCCGATGCACATGGTGCACAGAGCGTAGCGGCCGGCTCGCCGTTCCAGTTCAAACAGGGCGGCCAGCGCCAGGCGCGCGCCGCTCATGCCCAACGGATGCCCCAGAGCGATCGCGCCGCCGTTGGGGTTGACCTGCGGGGCATCGTCCGGCAGGCCAAGCTGGCGCATCACCGCCAACGCCTGGGCGGCGAACGCTTCGTTCAGTTCGATGACGTCCATCTGCGCCAGGCTCAGCCCGGCGATCTCCAGCACCTTGCGGGTGGCCGGCAGCGGGCCGATGCCCATCAGCCGCGGCTCCACGCCGCAGGTGGCGGTGGCAAGGATGCGCGCGCGCGGCGTCAGGCCCTGGCGCGCCGCCATCGCTTCGGAGGCGACGATCAGCGCGGCCGCGCCGTCGTTCAGCCCCGAGGCGTTGCCGGCGGTGACGCT
The DNA here is from genome assembly GCF_903970925.1 of Serratia sp. ME47. Classification (NCBI taxonomy): domain Bacteria; kingdom Pseudomonadati; phylum Pseudomonadota; class Gammaproteobacteria; order Enterobacterales; family Yersiniaceae; genus Serratia; species Serratia sp. ME47. The sequence goes on from NZ_CAJCKE010000022.1 coordinate 77,823, forward strand.
GCCGGGCTGACGGAACGGGGTTTTCAGCGCCTGCAGCTGATCGAAGGTGGTGTCGGCGCGCGGGTGTTCATCCTGGCTGAACAGGGTGACTGCGCCTTTTTTACCGGTGAGGCTGACCGGCGCTATCTCCTGCGCCAGGTATCCCAGCGCCTGCGCCCGGGCGGCGCGCTGCTGGCTGCGCAGCGCAAAGGCGTCCTGATCGGCGCGGCTGATGTTGAACTGCGCCGCGACGTTTTCGGCGGTCTCCGGCATCGAATCGGTGCCGAACTCGGCCTGCATGCGCGGGTTGACGAAGCGCCAGCCGAGGGTGGTGTCGTACAGCTGCGCCTGGCGGCTGAAGGCGCTGTCGGCCTTGCCCATCACCAGCGGCGCTCGGGTCATCGATTCCGCGCCGCCGGCCAGCATCAGCCCGGCGTCGCCGGCTTTGATGCTGCGCGCCGCCATCGCCAGCGCGTCCAGACCCGAACCGCACAGGCGGTTCACCGTGGTGCCGGAAACGCCGACCGGCAGCCCGGCCAGCAGCAGCGCCATGCGCGCCAGGTTGCGGTTGTCTTCCCCGGCCTGGTTGGCGCAGCCGAGGATCACGTCGTCCAGCTGTGCCCAGTCCACCTGGGGATGGCGCTCCAGCAGCACGCGCAGCGGCAGGGCGGCGAGATCGTCGGCCCTCACCTGGGCCAGCGCGCCGCCATAGCGGCCGATCGGGGTGCGCACGCCGTCGCAGATAAATGCCTGATTCATGCCCGATCTCCTAAAATGCTGTGGCCGAGGCGGTGCGCGCGGCCGCGAAACCAGGCGACGGTTTTGCCCTGTTGATTGACGATTTCGACGTCATACAGCCCGGTGGCTTTGCCCTGATGGCGCATCTGCGCGCTGGCGGTGAGGCGATCGCCGGCCAGCGCCGGGCGGACGAAGTCGATGCTGCAGCCGGAAGCCACCGCCGCCAGCCCCTGGCTGTTGCAGGCGTAGGCGAAGGCGGTATCCGCCAGGCTGAACAGCTGGCCGCCATGGCAAGTCTGGTGGCCATTGAGCATCTGCGGGCCGACGGTCATGCTGACCTGCGCGTACCCGACGTCGACGTCATCGATGTGCATCCCCATCGCCTGAGCGCAGGTATCTTGCTGGAACATCTGTTCGGCGCAGCGCTGAGCCAGCGCGCGCGGCGTATTGGCGTTCATTGTTCGGCTCCTGGGAAAGCGGCGGGGGAAGCGTAGCGGCGCAGCAGCGGCATCGGGCGATAGCGGGCCTCGCCGTAATAGCGTTGCAGGTTTTCCAGCGTCGCCAGAATATGGCGCCAGCCGAGCGTGGCGCCCCAGGCGAGCGGGCCGCGCGGATAGTTGACGCCGCGCAGCATCGCCAGATCGGTATCCTCGGCGCCGGCGACGCCTTTGTTCACCACGTCGAGCGCTTCGTTGGCCAGCATGGCCAGGGTGCGCATCATCAGCAGGCCGGGGTAATCCGGCAACGGGATGACGCGTTTGCCGAGGGACTGCAGCAGACGGATCGCTTTGGCATTGTGTTGCGCGCCGTTTTGCGCCGCGCAGCTGATGGCGATGGCAGAGGCATGTGCATAGTCGGCACAGAGATCGAACAGCACCACGGGCGTTCCACGTTCGTCGGCCAGTTGGCCGGCGGTTTTACCATTGGTTAACATCAGTGTAACGTCGTCGATCGTGACGTGCGGGCTGGTCTGGCCAGGTTGTTTGATCGCCCCCGCATTTTCGCTTAACAGCTGCGCCAAATCGGCCAGCGAAGACCAGTCGCCGTGCAGCGTAACGCGCTGCGGCAGCGCGGCCTGCGCCGGTGGCGCAAAGGCGATCATCTCTGCGGTGGGGCGTTGCGCGTCGTAGCGGTAGAAGCCGCGGCCGGATTTGCGGCCGAGGCGCCCGGCGGCCACCAGCTCCTGCTGCACCAGCGAGGGGGTGAAGCGCGGATCCTGGTAGAAGGCCTGATACACCGAGTCGGTCACGGCGTAATTGACGTCCTGGCCGATCAGATCGGTCAACTGCAGCGGGCCCATGGCGAAACCGCCGGCGTCGCGCATTACCGCATCCAGGGTGGCGGCGTCGGCCACCCGTTCTTCCAGCGCGCGCAGGGTTTCGGCGTAGAACGGCCGCGCCACGCGGTTGACGATGAATCCCGGCGTCGAACGGCACACGACGCTCTGTTTACCCCAGCGCTGCGCCAGGGCTTGCAGCGCGGCGAGGGTCTCGGCCCCGGTCTCCAGACCGCTGACGATCTCCACCAGCTTCATCAGCGGCGCCGGGTTGAAGAAGTGCAGCCCGGCCATGCGCTGTGGGTGTTGCAAGGCGCCGGCGATGGCGGTGATCGACAGCGAGGAAGTATTGCTGGCGAACAGCGCCGTGGGCGAGCAGACCGCTTCCAGATCGCGGAACAGGCTCTGCTTGATCGCCAGATTTTCCGCCACCGCTTCAATCACCAGCGCGCTGTCGGCCAGTTGCTCGAGCGAATCGGCGCGTTCGAGACGCGCCAGCAGCGCCTCGGTGGTGTTTGCGTCGGCCTTGCCGCCGTCGACCCGCTGCCGCAGGCGGCGAGCGAGTTCGTCGATCGCGCGCTGGGCGGCGGCGGGGGCGATATCGAACAGCCGTACCGGGTGGCCGGCGGCGGCGGCCACCTGCGCAATGCCGATGCCCATGGTGCCGGCGCCGATCACCGCCACCTGGCCGTTAAGAAGGGGCGCGTTCATGGCTATTTCCCACTGAAGTTTGGCGTGCGTTTGGCGAAGAACGCGCTGACGCCTTCGCGGTAGTCGTCGCTGCGGCCGCCCAATCGCTGCAGATCGCGTTCCAGATCGAGTTGTTGATCGAGGCTGTTGGTGGCCGAACTGTAGATGGCTTTCTTGATTAGCCCCAGACCGTAAGTCGGCTGGGTGGCCAGATGGCGCGCCAGCGTTTGCGTGCGGTCGGCCAATTCATCCGCCGGCACCACCTGCCAGATCATGCCCCACTCCAGCGCCTGTTGGGCGCTGATTTTGTCGCCCAGCATGGCCATGCCCATCGCGCGGGCGTGGCCGGCCAGCCGCGGCAGGAACCAGCTGCCGCCGGAATCCGGCACCAGCCCCAGGCGGCAGAACGACTGAATAAAGCCGGCGTTGTCGGCGGCGATGACGATGTCGCACGCCAGAGCCAGCGCGGCGCCGGCGCCGGCCGCCACGCCGTTGACCGCGCACACCACCGGTTTGGGCAGGGCGGTCAGGCGACGGATCAGGGGGTTGTAGAAACGTTCGACCGACAGGCCGAGGTCCGGCGCCTGTTGATCGGCGCTGACGTTGCGATCGTTGAGATCCTGCCCGGCGCAGAAACCGCGGCCGGCGCCGGCGATCAGCAGGCAACGCACGTTGTCGTCGCGTTCGGCTTGCGTCAGCGCTTCGCTCAGTTGGCGATGCATCTCGTCGTTAAAGCTGTTGAGCCGATCCGGCCGGTTGAGGGTCAGCGTCAACACGCCGGCGTCGAGATGGCTGAGAATCAATGCGTTATCCATAAATCAGCGCCCCTGATAGTTTGGCGTACGTTTTTCGAAAAAGGCGGCGATGCCTTCGCGGCGATCGTCGGTGGCGGCCAGGGTGACAAATTGCTGACGCTCCATCGCCAGCCCCTGGCTAAGGCCGGTTTCCTCGGCCTGTTTCAGCGCCTGTTTGGCGGCGCGCAGCGCCAGCGGCGCCTGACGGCTGATGCGATCGGCAATCTGCTGCGTGCGCTCCAGCGTCAGGGCATCGACGCACACTTCGCTGATAAGGCCAGCCTGCAGCGCGGTGCGGGCGTCGATGGCTTCGCCGGTCAGCACCATCTGGCTGGCGCGCGCCTTGCCGACGCAGCGGATCAGGCGCTGGGTGCCTCCGGCCCCCGGCATCAGGCCGAGGGTGATCTCCGGCAGGCCGAAGCGGGCGCTTTCGCCGCCGATAACGATGTCGCAGGCCAGCGCCAGCTCGCAGCCGGCGCCCAGGGCATAGCCGTTCACCGCCGCCAGCAGCGGCTTGCTGAACTGCGCCAGTCGCTGCCACAGCTGCGGACGGCGATCCGCCAGCGCGGCCGGCAGATCCTGCCGTTGCAGCTCGTGCAGATCGGCCCCGGCGGCAAAGAAACGCGCCGCGCCGGCGATCACCACGGCACCCACGCCGCTGTCGGCATCGGCCTGATCCAGCAGAAACACCAGCTGCTCCAGGCAAGGGGTGCTCAGGGCATTGCGCGCCTCCGGGCGGTGCAGCGTCAGCGTGACCACGCGGTGCTGCTGCTGGCGCAAAATAAAGGGGGTATCCATCGCGGCTCCTAGACGTCGAAGTCCAATACCACGCCGTCGCCTTTCGGCCACGACTGGCAGCTCAATACATAGCCCGCCGCCAACTGATCCGGCTCCAGGCTGTAGTTGACGCCCATCTCCCCCAGAACGGCAGAGCGTCGTGTCGGGAAAGAGCGTAGGCTATAGTATAGATCTAAGCAGCTACTGGAGTCGTACGGAAAAACGACGTAAAGTAAAAGATATACATCTGCAGCTCTGGACATCA